>JACFND010000009.1:0-14393 GCA_019455045.1 Flavobacteriia bacterium | reverse complement strand
GACAGATAGCTGCGCAGATATTTGATCTGTGTATTTGATTCGAGTTTTCGGTCAAAAAACCGGCTGTTCAACGCGAGACTGCTGATCAGTTTGCTGTAATCGGTTCCGTCCGGATTGAAATCATCACCGTTTGTTTTTCGGTTGTAATGCGAATAAACGGTATTGCTCTCGATCTGAAAATCATTATTAATCAGATAATTCAAATTTGTCCTTGAAGTAAACTGACTCATTTTGTGAAGCAGAATTCCGTCTTTTAATTCCAGACTTCCCATCTCAGATCCCGAACTGGTGTGATGCTGCTGCCCCAGCCAGTCGTAGGAAACATTTTTCGCACGGTCAGCCAGCTCGTAATCGATACGGCTGAAAACCAAAAACTGATTCAGACTCAGACGGTTGTCAAGAAAATATTTTTTGTATTTGATCGACGGAATGAAATTTCCTTTTTCTGTTCTGTAAACTTCACCAAATGCTCTGGCTCTCGAATAAGGATCATTCTGAATTTCTTTTTTGAGTCCGTAAGAATTCACTTTCAGCTCGATCAGATCCGCCCATTTCAAATCTCTTCCCTGCACAAAAAATTCAAGCGAATGCTGTTCAAATGCATTGTGAAAAAGTTTGGCACGGATGTAATCTGTCCGACCGGTTTCCGGATCTCTGTATGGCAGATGATCGACTTTGTAATCGTTTTTTGAATAATTGTAAAAACTGGTGGTTCCGACAAACAGCTTTTCATTGAGTTTCACATTTGCATCAACCGAAAGGATGTGTGTACCGTATGAACCGGTTTCATAAGTTGCCGAACCTGTCGTTTTGTTGGCGGTCATCGGTATGATGTTGACAGCGCTTCCCAATGCATCAATTCCGATTTTGGTCGGCAGCACGCCTTTGTAAACTTCAATCCGGTCAATGGTATTGGTCGGAACTTTGGTCAGTCCGTAATTTGAACCGAGATAATCGATCGGAATGTCGTCGTACAGAAATTTGATTGAATTTCCGCTGAACCCGCCGATCACGATATTGTCAAGCGAGCCGAGTCCGCCTGCATTTCTGATCTTTACGCCCGGCGTACGGTTGATGATTTCTTCGACCGAACTTGCTCTTTCTACTTTTTCTTTGATGGTGACCACATCAGCTTTGATCGCATTGTTCTTCAGTCTTTCGCTTTCTGTCTTTGCCTGAATTTTTGCAGTTTCCAAAGTGATATTTCTGCTCTGATCGTCTATGAAAACTTCAACTTGATTGGAATTTCCGTTGATGATTTCAGAATAAAACGGTCCGAATCTTTCACCGTCCAGAATTGCATAAATTTCATAAAAACCGTCTTTCAGATTTTTAAAAACAAATTCACCCTGTGCGTTGGTCACGGTTTTATGATGGCCTTCTTCCAATTTGATTTCCACATTCTCAACTCTTCCGTCCAGCCCGTTGACCAGCACACCGCTGATGGTGCCGCTGTTCTGGGCGTTCAGAACCACAGTTGTAAAAATCAGCAAAAGGACAGTCAGCTGTTTCATAAAATTCAATTTTTCAAAGACAAAAAACCGGCTCTAAAATTAATTTTTCAGGCAGCCGGTTTTCGTATTTGAATTTTGAACGGTTTTTTATCCGCCAAAGAAATCACAAACATAAGGATTTCCCTGTTCATCTGTTACCGCAGGTTTCAGACTCAGGTCGATATCTTTTTTCTTGATTGTAAATTTCGCTTTTGAACCGTTTGACAGATCAGAAGTAAATGTGATGGTCCACTGTCCGTCTGTTTTTACCGCGCTAACATCGGTCGGATGGATTCCGAAGTTGTAAGGAGGCGACATCGGATTGAGTTGTGTCACATTGAAATCGGTTTCGTCTCCGGTCCAGTTCCAGTATTCGTTTGCATAAGGATCAAAAATTGGAGGCGCTGTTTCGGTCAGCAAATAATAAAATTTACCGTCAGCTTTGAATTCATAAAATGAAACCAGTTCCCAGATGCAGGCATCACTTGCGGGAAAACCGCCTTCTTCCATATGTATAAAATCAATATTGGTCAACTGCCAGGTACCCACCAGTACATCCTCCTCAGGCGGAGTCGGTCCGTCATCATCACTCGAGCATGAGAATCCTATTGTCAGCATGGTCGCTGCAAAAAGGAAATAAAACAGATTTTTTTTCATTTTTGGTTTTTAAAATTTGCGAGCAAAGATAAGTCTAAATCCAGTCTTTAAAAACCAATGACACAATGACTTTTCTTAGGTTAAATCACAAAAAAACAGAATCCGGATCTGATATCGGGATTCTGCCTTCCAATTGAATAATCGATTATAATCGCTTATTTCTATTTTCCGTATCGGTCATAAGCCAGTCTGACCGCTTTGTTGACATCGATCACACCGCCGGTAACCGAAAGATCGCTGAATTTTCTCGGTTCTGCTTCAGATCCGACTTTGACTTCGGCATCAGAAACATTCACGGTTTCAAACAGAATTTCTTTCACCTGATTTGCAGTCAGCTGAGGGAAATATGACCACAGCAGAGCCGCACAGCCTGCCGCAACCGGCGAAGCCATTGACGTTCCCTGAAGATATCTGTATTTGTTTTCGGGAATGGTCGCATAAATCTCGGCACCCGGGGCAAACAAATCCACTTTTACAGCACCAAAGTTTGAAAACGATGCTTTCAGTTTGTCATTGTATCGGGTACTTGCGCCTACTGTAACCATAGTGCTAACCATCGGCACCATTTCGTCATCTTTGTAATTGCTCGGATAATTGTAACTGAAATCCAGATCTTTGTTGTCATTTCCGGCCGCATGGAAAATCAGTACACCTTTGCTTTCCGCATATTTTAATGCATCATAAACCAGTTCTTTTTTGGGCGAAAAAGCTTTTCCAAAACTCATGTTCAGAATTTTCGCACCGTTGTCAACCGCATAATGGATCGCATTTGCAACGTCTTCATCTCTTTCATCACCGTCCGGAACCATACGCACCGACATGATTTTCACCAGTCCGCCGGCAACACCGTCCATACCGATTCCGTTTCCTCTGCTTGCGCCAATAATGCCCGCCACATGGGTTCCGTGGAGCGCATCAGGCCCCTGAACCTCATTGTTTCCGTATCCTTTGACATCAAATTTTCCTTTTGCCGGATTATAATTCACATTGTATGCATACAGCAGATCGTTGTTGTCGCTTTTTGACATTTCGCCAAATTCTTTTTTTGCTTCTGCAATGATTTCAGCCATTGTCATCCCAACAAATTCTTCATTGTTCGAAATGATGAAAAGAATCTGATCTCTCATCGCTTTTTCGTCTGCATTGTCAGCTTCAAGATTTTGAACACTTTCTTTTGTCAATTTCAGATCCTTTGAATAAGCCTGCAATTCTTCAAGCATCGCCAGAATCTGTTTTGCCTGATCATCGGCTTCACCGCTTTTTTCGCTTTCTTTTGCAGAATAATATTTGTCTGCCCAAACCTGTCTGGCTCTCAAATACTGTTTGTATTCAAGCGGCATGTTTCTTCTGTTTTCGGCATTCTTCTTTTTGTCAGCCGAATTGAAATAGGGTTCGAAAAGAACAACCATTCGGGTTGCTTCATACGAATCTTCGTTGTAATCAACACCGTCCGCTGTGGTACAGAAATCCCAGCCGTTGATGTCGTCTATATATCCGTTGCCGTCATCGTCCTTTCCGTTGCCTGCTTTTTCATTTTTGTTCACCCAGATTTCATTTTTCAAATCTTCATGGGTAATCTGAACACCACTGTCAAGCACACCAACCACCACCGGTGTCGGTTTCATTCCTTTTGATTTCAGAAATTCGAGTGCAGAATCGGTGCCCACACCATAAATCCCTGTTTTTGAGAAATCACTGTGAAACCAGTCTCTTTTTTCCTGCTCTGCCTTGTCAACAGCGGTTGTCTGGGCGAAGGAGTTAAAACCAATCGCGAATACAAACAGCGAAAAGATTATTTTTTTCATTTTTAAAAAAATTTATTAGGGTTTAGAAAGCACGAAACTACGACATTTTAAAAAATTGGTATCATTCAACCGCTTAATTTTTGTAAAAACAAAAACCCGATTCGGGTCAATAAACAGACGGTTTGTCAAATCAACTGCTTTTGATGCGCACGATTCGGTTAGATTTGACACAATTTCAGTCAAATGAAAAGATTAGGGTTGGTTTCGCTGATGGTTTCAATGCTTATGATTTCGTGCAAAAAGCCGGATTCAAAATCTGCCGATTCAACAACTGAAGATTCGGTTGAAATCACAAATTTAAATTCTGAAACCGATAAAATCCCAAATCCGGATGCTTCCGATTCAAACTCAAATCATCAAAATTCATCCGACCAAAATACAATCAGCTATCGTTCGGATGCTGTCCGACCGGGAATCGATACCGAATGGATCGGTCTGAAATTCAATCCAAAAAACAAAAAATCAGATTTTGAAATTTATTATTGGAATTCAAATGACACTGAAAAGGTGAATGCCGACATACTGACTGCAAATTTCAGCGGAGAAAATGATGAAATCTGCAGCGGCGAACTGAAACTGTTTGACGAGAAATATGATTATTCGTTTTCGTCCGATTATTTTTTATTGGACAATCAGGAATTTAAAATCGAAAACTGACTCAAAAAGCTCATAATGTGATCGGGCGGTATCTCCATCAAAAAGAGATATCGCCTGATTTCTTTTTGACTTAAAATTTTCTTGATAACTTCTTTGATTTGATCTTTCTTTTATTTGCTGCTCCTTTTGGTTTGGATTACTTTTGTACACTGAAACTGATTTTTTAATACAAACAGCGAAAATGTCAACTTATGTAGTAGTCGGTCTTCAGTTCGGAGACGAGGGAAAAGGGAAAATCACCGATGTGCTTTCTGCCAAATCTGATTTTGTAGTCCGTTATCAGGGCGGCAACAATGCCGGTCATACGGTTTATGCGGGCGAGGACAAATTTGTGCTCCATCTGTTGCCTTCGGGTGTTTTGCAGTCAAAAGGAAAATGCATCATCGGAAGCGGTGTGGTCGTAAATCCGCAAAGTTTTTTGGATGAGGTTGAAAAACTGGAAAGCCGCGGTCTGTCGAGCAAAAATATTTTTATTGACCGTCGTGCGCACATCATCATGCCTTATCACATCCAGCTCGATCATTATCGTGAAGAAGCAGCCGGAAAAGATTCGATCGGAACAACCAAACGCGGCATCGGTCCCTGTTATGAAGACAAGGTGGCAAGAGTCGGCATCCGTGCAATCGATCTGCTGAATCCTCAGGTGCTGGCAGAAAAATTAAAAATCAATCTCGAAATCAAAAATGCACTGTTTGAGAAATTGTATGACAAACCGGCATTGGATTATGATGAAATTTATAACAACTATATCGAATACGGCGAAAAGATCAAACACAGAATCATAGATGCTGTGGTTGAAGTCAATGATGCAATCGATGAAGGAAAAACGGTTCTTTTTGAGGGTGCACAGGCGCTGATGCTCGATATCGACTACGGAACTTATCCGTTTGTAACTTCATCTTCGCCTTCGACCGGAGGTGTTTGTGTGGGCGCGGGGATTCCTCCAACCAAACTTGAAAATCTGATCGGTGTGTCGAAAGCATACTGTACCCGTGTGGGCAACGGACCTTTTCCGACCGAACAGGACAATGAAATCGGTGAGCAGATTCGTGAAGTCGGAAATGAATACGGTGCATCGACCGGAAGACCGAGACGATGCGGCTGGCTTGATCTGGTGGCACTGAAACATGCCTGCCGAATTGACGGAATCACTCATCTGGTCATCACAAAATTGGATGTACTGAGCGGTTTTGAAACCATCAAAGTTTGTACGGCATACAAAACCGAAGACAATGAGATCAAACAAAATTTCACTGCTTCGACCACAAAACTGGATGATTACGAACCGATTTATGAGGAACTTCCGGGTTGGAAAGGTGATATCTGCGGAATCAGCAGATTTGAGGAACTGCCCAAAGAAGCTCAGGATTATATCCATTTTATAGAAGAATATCTGGGGATTGAGATTTATCTGGTTTCTGTCGGTCCGGATCGTTCACAAAATATCATCAGAAAGGAATTGTTTTAATTAAGTATTATTATTTAAATATTAAATCCGTTGCAGTTTTGTGACGGATTTTTTTGATTTCCGAATGAAAAATTTCTTCAATTGTTTTGTCACAGTTTTTGGTTTGCTTCGCGCCAAAAACAGAGCCAAAACAAAACCCTGTTTCACATCTAATCCCCGGGTTGCACTCCGCTTCGCTGCGTTTACCCGGGGTTATTAACAGTTCGACCCGCTACCGCGGGTCGTTTCCACCCATTAAAATAATTATTTATCTGATGAATAATTCGGTTATGTCACTTAGAACCACAAAGTGGTTCAACTCTTGGTAGCCCCTGATAAAATCAGGGGAAATAATGCGCACCACCAAAACCAACCCGCAACGCGGGTTGAACCATAAAATCAAATCCAAAATCATCACAAAAAAAATCGCCTCCGAGATTCGAAGGCGATTGATTATTTAATGAAAAAACTTATTATTTTTTCAGGAACTGTCTCAATACATACTGGAGGATTCCTTCATTTTCATAGTATGCAATTTCGGCAGGCGAATCCAATCTTGCGATCGCTTTGAATTTCACTTCTGAACCGTCCGCTTTTTTGGCAGTTACATCCAGATGTTTCAATGGAGTCAGATCGTTTGCGATTCCTGTAATTTCAAAAGTTTCTTTTCCGTCCAGACCGAGTGAAGCCGCATCCTGTCCGTCGAGGAACTGCATCGGCAGCACACCCATCATGATCAGGTTGCTTCTGTGAATTCGCTCATAGCTTTTTGCGATCACTGCTTTCACACCCAAAAGGAAAGTTCCTTTTGCAGCCCAGTCTCTTGAAGATCCGCTACCGTACTCGATACCTGCAATCACAACCAGCGGCGTACCGTCAGCTTTGTATTTTTGCGCTGCATCATAAACGGTCATTTCCTCTCCGGTCGGCAGATATTGTGTATAACCTCCTTCTTTGGTGGCCAGTCCGTTTTTGATTCGAACGTTGGCAAAGGTACCTCTCACCATCACTTCGTCATTTCCTCTTCTGGAGCCGTAGCTGTTGAAATCTTTTCTTTCAACACCTCTTGATTTCAGATACTGACCAGCAGCAGAAGTTTCTGCAAATGCACCGGCAGGCGAAATATGGTCTGTGGTCACACTGTCACCCAAAATCAGCAGCGTTCTTGCTCCTTTGATGTCTGCCAGCGGTTTTGGTTCCGGCGACAGATTTTCAAAGAACGGAACTTCTTTGATATAGGTAGATTTGTCATCCCATTCGTAAAGCTGTCCGGTAGGCGCCTCAAGATTTTTCCAGCTGTCGTTTCCGTCAAAGATGGTGCTGTATTCCTTTTCAAAGTCTGCAGGAGTAAGCACTGTCTTCATGGTTTCAACGATTTCCTCGTTGCTTGGCCAGATATCTTTCAGATAAACCGGAAGATTGTTGCTGTCATATCCCAGAGGTTCGGTTGTCAAGTCAATATCGACTCTTCCCGCCAGTGCAAAGGCTACCACCAGAATTGGTGACATCAGGAAGTTCATTTTAACTTTCGGGTGAATACGTGCTTCGAAGTTTCTGTTACCCGACAGAACTGAAGTTACAACCAGATTGTCCTCATCCACTGCATCCTGAATGTCGGGAGGAAGCGGACCCGAGTTACCGATACATGAAGTACAGCCGTATCCGACCAGGTGATAATCCAAAGCTTCGAGGTCTTTCATCAGATCGGCTCTTTCCAGATAGTCGGTTACTGTTTTTGATCCCGGCGCCAAAGATGTTTTCACCCATGGTTTTTTATCGATTCCTTTTGCTCTTGCATTTCTTGCCAGCAGTCCGGCACCCAGCATTACATAAGGGTTTGATGTATTTGTACATGAAGTGATGGCTGCAATAACAACCGCACCGTCAGACAACAGGAATTTTTCCTGTCCGCGTGTAACCCAGGCTGATTTCAGTCCGTTTTCTTCAACCGTTTCAACATTCGGATTGTGTTCGCGTTTTTCGGGTTCACCGTTTTCACGAACGCTTCCGCCTTCATTTTTCCATCGGTTCAGCATTGCTTCTCTGACAGACGGCTCAATGTATTCACGGCCAAAACTTGAATGTTCCAGTTCAATGAATTTATCTTTCAGATCTTTCAAAAGAATTTTGTCCTGCGGTCTTTTCGGACCGGCAACACTCGGTTCAACTTTTGAAACATCCAGTTCAATGATATCTGTATATTCGATTTCGTGTTCGTTTTCTCTCCACAGCATATTTTCTTTGCAATACTGCTCAACCAGTTTGATCTGCTCTTCGCTTCGGTTGGTTCCGTGCATATATTCCAAAGTCTTGTGGTCAATCGGGAAATAAGTGATGGTACATCCGAATTCAGGTGACATATTACCCAAAGTCGCACGATCGGGCACGCTCAGATAATCAAGTCCCGGACCGAAAACCTCAACAAATTTTCCAACCACTCCGTATTTTCTCAAAGTGTTTGCAACGGTAAGCACCAGGTCGGTTGCAGTCGTTCCCACAGGCAGCTGTCCGACGAGTTTCAGACCGATCACCTCAGGACAGATAAAGTAAACCGGCTGACCCAAAATGGCAGCTTCGGCTTCAATACCTCCAACACCCCATGAAACTACTCCGATACCGTTCACCATCGGTGTGTGGCTGTCGGTTCCGACAAGCGTATCCGGGAAAGCCATTCCGTCTCTTGCGATCACACCTTTGGAAAGATATTCGAGGTTCACCTGGTGACAGATTCCCATTCCTGGAGGTACCACGCTGAAGTTGTCAAAAGAATTCTGTGCCCATTTCAGAAAACGGTATCTTTCATTGTTTCTCTGATACTCCATTTCCATATTTTTCTTGTATGCGTATTGCGCACCGAAGAAATCCACCTGTACACTGTGGTCAATCACCAGATCCACCGGAATCAGCGGGTTGATGTCAGTCGGCTTTTTGCCTTTTCTTGCTGCTTCTGCGCGAAGCGAAGCGATATCCACAACCGCCGGAACTCCGGTAAAGTCCTGCATCAGTACACGTGCGGGTTTGTATGCGATGTCTTTTTCAATTCCCTTTGGTTTCCAATTCAGAATGGTATCCACATGTTCTCTGGTCACCGAGAAATCGTCATAACCGCGAAGTGCATTTTCAAGCATGATCCGGATTGAGAAGGGAAGTTTTTTGATGTTGTGTCCCTGTTTTTCAAGTTCGGGCAAACTGTAAAAGTCCAGCTCACCCATCGAAGTCTTTAGTTTCCTACGGATGTTAAAAATATCCTGATTCATAATTTCTTGTATTTATTTCTAAACTCGTGTAATTAAAGCGCAAAACGAAGAATTTTTGCTTTTGAGCAAACAAATTTACGGCAAATAAGTCAATTAAGCCCTATTTTTTTGAGCCATCGCACAAGAAGCCAATATTTTGAAGGGTTCTAAACTAAAACCGGGTCGAAAACTGCATTGCATCCGAAAAACCGCCTAAAGGAGTCAAAATTATTTACCGAGTCTGCTGATTTCCTCGGTGAGGTCATCGAGATAATCTGCCTGAACTTCCTGTATTTCCAACAGTTTTCGGTTCTGATGGATGATCAGGTGGTCAATCTTTTCGCTCAGCAGTTTGATTTCCAGCTCTGCCTTCAGATTGATTTTATAATCGTGTTCGGATCTCAGCCTGTCCTTCTACTCCTGCCGGTTCTGACTCATCATGATGATCGGTGCCTGAATTGCAGCCAGACAGGAAAGAATCAGATTGAGCAGTATGAACGGATAAGGATCAAAAACCTTACTTGCAAGAAAGAGGATATTGACGCTCATCCAAATCAAAAGAAATACAAAAAATGAAATGATGAATGTCCAGCTTCCGCCGAATTGTGCCACCGAATCCGCCACCCTTTGTCCGAGGGTCAGTTTTTTGTCAATCTTATCCTGAATGTTCTCAAAGAGGATTGAATTGTTTTTGACCGCATTCATCACATCCCGGTCGATCAGCTGAAGTTCACCGCTCTCCTGCTCGACCAGGTCTGCCAGATATTCACGTCTGAAAGTATTCAGTTCGGTCAGCGACAAATAATCATCCCGATCGACTTCAGGATATTTTGATTTTATAAAATCAAAAACAGAATCTCATACACCGTGGAGCTGCACAGCTTCTCCTTTTTGAATTTCCTTTTTTGAAATAACACTTGTAATCATAATTAAACCGGTTTTGAGTTTTAATGACCAACCGGATTTACAAAACCGGTTCGCTGATACAATGTTAATGAATCTTTCTTTTTGTTTGAAATATCAGGCTGAAATTTATTCCAAGGCTTTATCGTGTTGAAATTTTTTCTTGGGGTGTGATTCCAAAGAAATTGATCTGACCTCTTTATAATATCTGAGATTCATTTATATCTTTACCATTATTATATAATCTGATTCGAATTTCGAATAAAATAAAACCCGAATGGCCAAAAAAACACAAACCAAATCAACCGAAGAAATCCTTTGGGATTCTGCCAATAAACTCCGCGGTTCAGTCGAACCTTCAGAATACAAACATGTGGTACTCAGCCTGATATTCCTGAAGTTTGCAAGCGATAAGTTTGAAAAACGAAAAGAAGAACTGATTGCCGACCACAAAGAAGCTTTTTTGGATATTCCCGAATTCTATCAGGCTGAAAATGTGTTTTATCTGCCGGCAGAATCCAGATGGTCTTTCATTATGTCCAATGCCAAACAGCAGGATATTACGCTCAAAGTGGATTCTGCGCTGAAAACCATAGAACAGAAAAACAAAGCGCTGGAAGGTGCTCTGCCTGATAATTATTTTTCAAGACTGGGATTGGATCATTCCAAATTCACTGCTCTGCTCGACACCATTAATAATATAGATACGCTCAAAGATGAAGCACAGGATATTGTCGGTCGGGTATATGAATATTTTCTGAGCAAATTTGCAATTGCTGAAGGAAAAGGAAAAGGTGAATTCTATACGCCAAAATCTATTGTGAATCTGATTGCCGAAATGATAGAACCGTACAAAGGCAAGATTTATGACCCCTGCTGCGGTTCGGGCGGAATGTTTGTGCAGTCGCTGAAATTTATTGACAGCCACAAAGGAAACCGAAAAGATGTTTCGATTTACGGGCAGGAACTGACCAATACCACTTTTAAACTGGCAAAGATGAATTTGGCGATCCGCGGGATTGCATCCAATTTGGGCAACCGTGCGGCAGATACTTTTTCAAATGATCAGCACAAGGAACTCAAGGCAGATTACATCATGGCAAATCCGCCGTTTAATCTGAAGGATTGGCGGGCCGAAAATGAACTGACTGATGATCCCCGATGGGCAGGTTATACCGTTCCGCCCAAGTCAAATGCCAATTATGCCTGGATACTGCACATGGTTTCAAAGCTTTCCCAAAACGGAGTGGCGGGTTTTCTGCTGGCAAACGGTGCGCTTTCGGGCGGCGGTGATGAATACGAAATCAGAAAACAGCTGTTGGAAAATGATTTGGTGGAAGCCATTGTGATTTTACCGCAGGATATGTTTTATACAACCAATATTTCGGTGACGCTATGGATTCTCAATAAAAATAAAACCGGGCATACTGTAAAAATATTTGATGAAGAAAAACAATACAGAGACCGACAGCATGAAATTCTGTTTATGGATTTACGGCAAAAAGGAATTCCTTTTGAAAAGAAATATATTCAATTTTCTGAGGGAGAGATAAAAGAATTCGCCAAAACCTATCATGACTGGCAACTGACGGATTGGAAGAACGATTACAGGAATATTCCGGAATACTGTTATTCAGCCAAAATAGATGAAATCAGGAGAAAGGATTATTCGCTGGTTCCGAGCAAATACATTGAATTTGTGAATCGTGATGCCGATTTTGATTTTGATGAAGAAATGCAAAAGCTGCAAACTGAGTTGAAAGAATTGTTTGGGGAAGAGGAAAGTTTAAAGGAAAAAGTAAAGAATGTTTTTGAAGATTTAGGCTATCCGTTATGAAAGAAGGCTACAGAAAATTAGGAGATTTAATTCAATTGGTGGACGAGCGAAACCAAGATTTGGCTGTTACGGATTTGGTTGGTTTGAGTATAAGTAAAGAATTTATTCCTTCTGTTGCCAATACGATTGGGTCTGATATGGGGCAGTATAAAATCATTAGAAAGAACCAATTTGCCTGCAGTTTGATGCAGGTGCGCAGGGATAAAAAAATACCCGTTGCATTGCAAATAGAGTTTGACAAGGCCATTATCTCACAAGCGTATCCGGTTTTTGAGGTAAAAGATTCAAATGAATTACTGCCCGAATACTTGATGATGTGGTTTTCACGAAAAGAATTTGACAGAGAAGCAACTTTTCATGCGGTTGGAGGTGTAAGAGGAAGTGTTGAATGGGAAGATTTTGCAGATTTTGAACTGCCTGTCCCCTCACCGACCGAACAGCAAAAAATCATTGACCAATACCATTCTGTAGAAAACAAAATCAAAACCAATGAAGCTATTTGCGGGAAATTGGAAGCAGCTGCTCAGGCGTTGTATAAACATTGGTTTGTGGATTTTGAATTTCCAAATGAAGAAGGAAAACCCTATCAGTCTTCCGGCGGAAAAATGGTTTGGAATGAGGAATTGGAGAAAGAGATTCCGGAGGGGTGGGAAGGTGTTAAAGTAAAGCACTTTTGTGAAGAAATGAAAAATGGGGCAACACCAAGTCGTGATATTTTGGAATATTGGTTTCCAAATGATATACCTTGGATTAAAACAGGTGAAGTTTCAAATAATGTGATTTTTAATTCGGAAGAATATATTTCTGAACTTGGTTTTGAAAATAGTTCTACCAAGTTAATTCCAAAAGATTCAATTTTAATGGCGATGTATGGTGCAACTGCAGCCCAGCTCGCATATTTAAAATTTGAAGCTACGACAAATCAGGCTTGCTGTGCAATGATTTGTTCGACAAAAGAAAGGTCAGCTTATCTATACCATTCATTATTAAATCAACAGAAAGAAATTGAGAATATGGCTATTGGTGGAGCTCAGCAAAATTTAAGTAAGCAATTGATTGAAGAGCTTGATATTTTACAGCCGGATAATGAAGATTACTTTATCACTTTTAGTAATTTTATAGAGCTTAAAGCCATAAAAACGAAAGAAAACCAAAAACTTCGTCAGCTTCAGGGTTTGTTGTTGTCGGGGATGGTGAAAGCCGCTAAAGTTTCTGCATAAATGGAAAATTTGAATCAGTTATATAAAGCCTTGGAAGTAGCGGATAAAATTAATCCCAATAATACAGACTATTGCTTACGAATTAAATTTGATAAATCTTTTTCTGATAAAGAAGAAAAGTTAATTATTGCAGAAAGGAAGATTATCTCGTTAATGTTTTATGATGGTAAACTAATTTATAGAATACCTCACATGGAGCCTGATTTCTCTACTTTTCTTAATCTAGATGAGATTGAATATTTTAAGAGCAGAATCGAGGCTGTTAAAAGTGATTTTATTGCCATAAGATATTTAACAGTTCTATGGAAAAGTACAAAGCACAATAAATTTTCAGAACAAGCATTTGATAAGCTGGCTAAAATTTTAAATACTAAACTTGATGATGAAAATGAGAGCTTTTATGATTTAAATGAATTATTACTTATTTGTAGAACGATTTCCGAAAAAACGAAATATAGAATAGATGAATATGTCCAATTAGTAAAGAAAATAAAAATGAGAATTAAGAATACAAGTGAATATTTCTCATTTACTAAGCAGCTAATTGAAAATAAATTAATTTCTTCGGAAGTTCTTAAAGACTTAATTCAAGATTACGAAAATTACATTCAAATCGGCATTATGTCTTATAATACTTTATTGGCAAACGAGTATAAGTTTTTAGCTCTTCTTCAAAAAGCTAAATTGGATTTGAATCCTTTTTATAGAATTTTGGCAGAAAATGAGGAATCATTAATTAAACATAGAAATCAAAGGGATTTTGTATTATTAGACTTATTAAGGAAAAAGGCAAATTATGAAAAGCTAGCCGGAAATATTGAAGAAAGTGAAAAAACTCTAGAGAGGCTAACTAAAAGCAGAATGGGTTTAAAGCTCAATAAAGTTAGTTATAGCTGGTCGAGTGATGAAAACAAAGTGTTAATTTTATTATGGGAAATAATTGACCAGACTTCGACACAACTGGCGAATTTAAATTCCGAATATATTCTCGGATATTTTTCGTCTGATTTTCTGAACTTACACACCATAAAAACCGAAAAGGGAAATATTTCGCTATTTAATGAAAGTTTCACAAATATATTTTTTCACTACTAAACGGGCAATCTTTCAAATAGAGCAAAAGTGCATCTAACTAATT
>JACFND010000067.1 GCA_019455045.1 Flavobacteriia bacterium | reverse complement strand
TAAACAGCTAAACGAACTTTTTGATTTTGGGTGTTAATTTGCGGAAGTCAGGTGTTTCGGAAAAAGAAAACCCCGTATGATTTCGGTCTTACGGGGTTTTCCATTTTTTATCGTTTTCTAGCGGGTTAATTTTTCTCCTCTTTCTGACCCATCAGCATCAGATAAGCTTTCAAAAATTCATCGATCTCGCCGTCCATTACAGACTGTACATCACTGGTCTCATAGCCGGTTCTGACATCTTTGACCAGCTGATAGGGCTGCATCACATAATTTCTGATTTGTGAACCCCATTCGATTTTCATTTTATTTGCTTCAATCTCATTTCTCGCTGCCATCCTTTTTTCAAGCTCAATCTTATACAATTCTGATTTCAGCATCTGCATCGCTCTTTCGCGATTGGCAAGCTGTGAACGCTCGATCTGACAAACCACCACGATTCCGGTCGGTTTGTGGGTCAGCTGAACCTTGGTTTCCACCTTGTTCACATTCTGACCGCCGGCACCGCCAGAACGCGAAGTCTGCATTTCAATATCATTTGGATTGATCTCGATTTCTATGGTATCATCGACCAGCGGATACACATAAACCGAAACAAAACTGGTATGTCTTTTTGCATTTGAATCAAAGGGTGAAATCCTGACCAGACGGTGAACTCCGTTTTCGCCTTTCAGATAACCGAACGCAAATTCGCCGTCGATTTCCATGGTGACGGTTTTTACACCCGCCACATCACCTGCCTGAAAGTTCAGTTCGTGAATTTTGTAACCGTTGTGTTCTGCCCACATCTGATACATCCGCATCAGCATGCTTGCCCAGTCGCAACTTTCGGTTCCGCCTGCGCCTGCAGTGATTTGAAGAACGGCACTCAAGCTGTCTCCTTCTTCTGAAAGCATATTTCTGAATTCCAGATCTTCAAGCAGTTTGAGTGTCAGATCATATTGTTTTTGCAATTCTTCATCGCCAGCTTCACCGGCTTCGGCAAATTCAACCAAAACTTCAAGATCGTTGAATGAATTTCGGACAAGATGATAGTCTTCGACCCATTTCTTTTTGGAACGAAGATTTTTCATAAAAGCCTCTGCCTCCTTCGAATTGTCCCAAAAACCGGGCGAAGCAGCCTTTTCTTCATCATTTGTTATTTCTATTTCCTTTTTCTCTATCTCGAGATAGGTGTAAAGATCGTCGATCCGATGACTCAAATCCTTAATCAGTTCGCTGTTTAACATGGCGGCAAAGATACGATTTATGACAAAAAATCAAGCAGAATCAAAATCTGACTTTGTATTTCCACTCGATATATTTAAAAAAATTGTAGAGTTTGTATTCAAAATGGACACCGTATTCAACCGAAGGATTGTAATCAATATAAGTAGAATAGAAGTTCGGATCATAGCGCTGCGGCTGAGAATTCCTGATGTTCCATTCGTTTACATAAAAACTGTTTCTGGTTTTGTAAAATTCTTCGGAATGAAAACTCTCGGGCTGTGCAATTGTCCTTAAAAACAAATCATAACCTGTGTCGAGCACGATGATGTCATATTCGTCCCGGTCATTTTTTTCAAACGACAAACCTTCACCGTTTTCGGCTGCAGTTGGTATATTTGTTGAGCATCCCCACAGCAGCGGAAGCAAAATAAATATGTAAATTAAATTTTTCAATGCTGATTTAATTTATTTCTATAAATTTAAGAAAAAAACCAGAATCATGATCAAAATTTATCATAATCCGAGATGCAGCACCAGCAGAAAAGGCTGTGACATTGTTACCGGAATTGATGAACCCTATGAGATAATCAATTATATGAAAGAACCGCTCTCGACGGATGAAATCAAAGATCTGATCAAAAAACTCGGCATCAAACCGATTGAATTGGTTCGGACCAAAGAAGAAATCTGGAAAGAAAATTACAAAGACAAAAAATTAACCGACAGTCAGATCATCGAGGCAATGCATCTGCACCCGAATCTGATTCAGCGGCCCATCGTTGTTAAAGGCGACAAAGCAGTGATTGGACGACCGCCCGAACTGATCAGAGAGCTGTTGGAGAAATGACAGAAATTTGCTAACTTTATGTCTGCTATGACCGAAAAAACCGAAAAAAAAGTATTGGACCCTGCGGAACTGGAAAATCAGGAAATTTCCAGACGATATAAGGATATGCTGAAACACACCTATCAGACTTTGACCAAAGAGGACAAAAAGCTGATCAGGAGAGCGTTTGACCTGGCTGTCGAGGCGCACAAAGACCAAAGAAGAAAAACAGGCGAACCCTATATTTTCCATCCGATTGCAGTTGCAAAAATCGTTGCAAACGAAATCGGTTTGGGTGCGACCAGCATTGCTGCTGCTTTGCTGCACGATGTGGTTGAAGATACCAATTATACGCTGGACGACATCAAAGAACTGTTTGGTGAAAAGATTGCAAAAATCATAGACGGACTGACCAAAATTTCGATACTGAACCGTCAGGATGTGTCGATTCAGTCTGAAAATTACAAAAAACTGCTGCTGACTTTGTCAGAAGATGTGCGGGTGATTTTGATCAAAATCGCGGACAGACTTCACAATATGAGGACGTTGGAGTCGATGTCGGAAGACAAACAGCTCAAAATTGCGTCCGAAACCATCTTTATTTATGCGCCGCTGGCACACCGGATGGGGCTTTACAACATCAAATCCGAGTTGGAAGATCTGAGTTTGAAATACACCAAACCGGAAGAATATTTCAATATCGAGCGAAGACTGCACGAGACCAAGGAAGAGAGGGACACCTATATCAAAAATTTCTCACAGACCATCAAAGAAAAACTGGATGAGGAAGGTTTGGAATTTGAAATCAAGGGAAGATCAAAATCGATTTTTTCGATCCATAAAAAAATGGCTTCACAAAGGGTCAATTTTGATGAAGTCTATGACAAATTTGCGGTCAGGATCATATACAGATCAGATACAAAAAATGAGAAATTCATTGCCTGGAAGATTTATTCAATCGTTACCGATATTTTCAAACCCAATCCCAACCGATTGAGGGATTGGATTTCACAGCCGAAATCGACCGGATACGAATCACTTCACATTACTGTGATGGGGCCGATGGCGAGATGGGTGGAAGTTCAGATCCGTTCTGAAAGAATGGATGAAATCGCAGAAAGGGGAGTGGCAGCACATTACAAATACAAGGAAAATTACAAGATTGAAGATTCAAAAGTCGATCAGTGGATCAGTCAGGTGCGGGAGATGCTTGAAAACAATGAAGGCCAGGATGCATCTGAGTTTATCGACAATTTCAAATTCAATCTGTACACCAAAGAAATCTTTGTTTTTTCGCCAAAAGGGGAACTGTTTTCGCTTCCGAAAGGAGCCACCTCACTCGATTTTGCGTATGCGATTCACAGTAAGCTGGGCGACACCTGTCTGGGTGCAAAAGTGAACGGAAAACTTTATCCGCTGAGTCATGAACTGAAAAGCGGCGATCAGGTTGAAATTCTGACTTCGCCCAATCAGAAACCAAAAGCGGACTGGCTTGAATTTGTGATCACCAGCCGTGCGCGGGCAAAAATCAAAGCTTCTCTGAATGCTGAAAAACGTGCAATTTCTGAAGACGGAAAAGAAATTCTGATCAGAAAACTCAGACATCTGAAAATTGATTTTAATGAATCGGTTTTGAATGATCTTCAAAATTTCTTCAAATCAAAAAACAGTCAGGATGTATTTTATAGGATCGGAACCGGCGAGATTGACAACCGCGGACTGAGGAAATTTGCTGAAAGCAAAACCGGATTTACCGGATTTATCAATCGTTTCAGACCCAAACCCAAATCCAATAATGTCAAGGAAGAAGAACCGAAACAGAAATACGATTCATTGGTTTTTGGTGCGGATGAGGAAAAACTGGATTATGAACTCGCATCCTGCTGCAATCCGATTCCGGGCGATAAAGTTTTTGGATTTGTAACGGTTTCGAAAGGAATCAGGGTACATAAAAAGGACTGTCCGAATGCAGTTGCGCTGCAGGCAAATCAGGCGTATCGGATCATTCGTGCCAAATGGATCGATTCGGCTTCTCAGCTGTATCGTGCGATTATCAACATTCAAGGACTCGATAGGATTGGTCTGATCAATGACATCACAAAGATCATTTCATCCAATCTGCATGTCCACATCAGAAGTATCAATATCACCGAGGAAGACGGTGTGTTTGAAGGAAAAATTTCAGTTTCGGTCAAAAACAAATCGCAGCTCGACAAGATTATGGATCAACTCAAACACATAGACGGAATCCAGAAAGTCAGCCGGACTTTTGCGAATTAATCGTTTGATAAATTATTCTGAATCTTTCGGAATTTTTTCCCAGGCTTCACGGGTCATCACAAAAAGCTTCTCATTTTCGATGCTCCAAATGCTGACGTATTTGTCCGAAAACACATAATGGGTTTTCCAATTTGTAAATTTTCCGTACAACATTAGTGTGCAGATGTCGGTGGCGGTAATCAGTTCGCCGGTTTCTTCCAAATGAGTATGCATGCTTGCCACCTGGTCATTGTCTTTAGAAAATTCAAAAAACAAAATATTTTTATGAAGTGATTTTTTTGACGTGAGTTCTTCTTCTTTATCAAAAGTGAGCAAATAATCATTTCCCAAAACCATGACACCGTTTTCGGTCGGGCCGGTCAGTATATAAACCTTGTTTTCTTTTTTACCTATTAGCGGTATCAGATTGTAATTTGTTTTATCATAATGTTTAAAAAAACCGAAATTGTCATTTTGAATAATTTCGGAAGCCTTGATTCTCAGCCGATAAAGCATAAGCTCGTCTTTTGTGAAATTTCTTTCGTCAAAATCGGCTTCTGCGGTTTCAATATTGAAAGTATCGTCAAAACTGATGGTTGCCAACACAACCGGAATTTCGTCTTTTGAATAAAAAACGCAGATATTTTTGTCTTTGTCCGAATAAGAAAAATAACCTCCGATTTTTGTTTTATCCGGATATTGAGCCATCACCAGATCGGTTCCGTACCATGACGCCATTTCGGAACGATACATCAGCATTGCTTCTTCCAGGATGGGTTTAGTCAGTTTGTCGGTATTCTGAGCCAACAGAAAACTTCCAAAGAAAAGAAAGATGAACGATATGATTTGAACTCTCTGCATTGCCTTTAATTTGTCGAAAGTTAATTAATTATCCGGTTTGACCCGGGAAATTGTATTAATCTGAAAAACGATCTTATAATTTTATGTAATTTTGAATTCGTTCCAACTCTGTTTAATTGAAAAATCCGTTAAAATATTTTCTGATTTTGCTGTTTTTTTCGACCGCTGTTTCGGCTCAGAATTTTGACATTGAACTGCTCAGAAAAGTAAATGTCGAAAATCCGGCAGAAGATCATTTTTGGATGGATGTGAGCAATTCGATCAAATGGGCGCCTGCCGTTTATGTGGGCGGAAATCTGACTTACGGTTTGATTGAAAATGACAAAACAGCGCTCAGATACAGTTTGGAATCATCGATGAGTATGGGCGTGAGCATGCTGATTTCTTCTGTGCTCAAAAAGGCAGTCGGCAGACCGAGACCGTCGATTACTTATCCCGAAATCAACAGCTACAAAGAACCGAATTATCAGTCTTTTCCTTCGAGTCACTCGGCCTTGACCTTTGCAATGACGACCACAATGGCTTATCATGCAAACGGCAGGGCATATATTTCAATCCCGATTTTCAGCTGGCCGATTGGAGTGGGTTATTCCAGAATGCGGCTCGGCAGACATTATCCGACCGATGTGCTCGGCGGTGCGATCATCGGCATTGGCAGCGGGATTTTCAGTCATTGGCTGACCGGCAGAATCATCAAATGATTTTGAAACATCGATAAATTAGCCGATTTTTGCCGGTTCAAATCAAAAAAACAATTCAGCTATGAAATTGGAAGAAATCCTGAAACAAAGAAGCGGCGGTGTCTGCGAATTGAGCGGTGAGACCGGAAATCTGAATCTTTATGAAGTGGAACCCACAGACGGCAATCAGCCCGAAAGAGCAATTCTGATTTCGGACAAAGCGCTTGCACAGATTGAAAAACGGGAAGAACCGGACAGTGCTTATTGGGAAAAATTCCTGCCAACTTCAATGTGGAGTGAGGTGCCCGGCGTTCAGGTGGTTTCATGGCGAATGTTCAACCGTTTCAGAAATGAATCCTGGGCGGCGGAAGCGCTGGACATGATGTATCTGGACGATGAAACCCTGGAGTGGGCAAAGGCTTCGGGCGATCATACCGGTGACGGAACCGTTGAGCTGCACAAAGATTCAAACGGAAATATTCTTCAAAACGGAGATACGGTGACTTTGATCAAAGACCTGGATGTAAAGGGAAGTTCGCTGGTTGCAAAAATCGGTACAGCGGTCAGAAACATCAGACTGGTCAGAGACAATCACGAACAGATCGAAGGCAAAATTGACGGTCAGTCGATTGTTATTTTGACAAAATTTGTGAAGAAATAAATAAGAATATCCTTGTCAAGGTTTTAAACCTTGACAAGGATGAATTCTAAAACCCGATTTTGGAAACTGATCCGTTAGTCCAATTTTCATTTTTGCAATAATTCATTACGCCGTCAAAACAGGGAGAAATATTGTTCAGCACTTCATCCATCAGTATTTTTCGTGCAATGTTTTCCATTTCACCACCTGAAAAGTCAAATTTTGAAGCCAATTCAAAAGCTTCTTCTTCTGAAAGAAAAGGCAGTTTGCTTTTCCAAATTTTGGCTGCGACCTGTGACGAAGGTTTCTCAAAATGAATTTTGTACAAAAATCGTCTTTCAAATGCAGCATCCAGATTTTCTACCAGATTGGTGGTAGCAAACAGGATCCCGTTGAAATTCTCAAGTTCTTCCAACAGTATGTTCTGAATTGCATTTTCGGTATCAGAAACATTTGAACTGCCGGCTTCTTTTCGCTTTCCGATAATGGCATCTGCCTCATTGAAAAGCAGAATCGGGCACTTTTTTTCAGTTTCTTTGAATTCCTGATATTCTGTAAAAATCTTCTTCACCAGTTTTTGACTTTCACCAAACCACATGCTTTTGGTTTGAGAAATATCCACCTTAAAAATATTTCTTCCCGATTCTTTTGCGAGCTGATAAACGCTTTCGGTTTTTCCGGTTCCCGGTTTTCCGTGCAGCAGTATCGTGATTCCCAGTGGCATTGCTTTTTTGTCCAGCCGTTTTTGCAATTGTTTAAATTTACTCTCAACCAAAGTGCTTTTCAGCGTTTCTATTGCACTGATTTCAGCTTCGTTGTAAAAAAGTTCTTTCTTTTTGATTGATTTTGACTGAATCAAACGTTTGTTTTCTTCTTCAAAAAAATCGATTTCCAATTTTTCGGTTTCTTTGAGCAGATTCACCAGAGACTTTGACAAACGCGCTTTGATCCGATTCCGATAATTGTTTTTTAATACATCAATCAGATTGTATTTGATCAAATTTGAATTTCCTTCAACGAGTCGGTTAATCACAGAAATACTTGCGGTTCGTGACGGAAAATAATCATCCAAAGTCTTTTGCACCATGGTATTGTAGTTGTTGTCACCGCATGAAATCGCATCCCAAATGGTATCGAGCAGAAAGAATTTCTCATAAGGCGGCAGACTCCACTGATCCAATTTCTTAAAAAATTCAATGTTCGGATATTCGTCGGTCAGTGAAAATAAATACCTGTCCAGTTCCGGTTTTGTGATCGATTCGTTGTCATACATTTCCGAATATTTGTCAAATTCTTCAAGCACCTGTGAAAGATCTGTCAATTCGGTTTTTATCAAATCCGGATTCAGATTTTTTGTGATGGCATGTGAAATTTTCCTGTCAATCAGATAATCCATCCGCTGTGCATCAAAATGACGTTCCTTCAGCAGCAGTTTCTTTTTGAACAGCACTTCTATATCCTGAAGATAAAAGACCATTTTGTAATCGGGAAAGCCGAAATGACTGAATACATTGGACATACGGGAATGTTCAAAGGACACGATAAAAGCATTTGCAAACAGCAGCGCCTGCATTTCATTGACCTGCAAATAACGGCTGAGGTGCTTCAAATCATCACCAAGTGTTTCAAAAAGAGCAGGGCGAAGCTGTGAATCTTCAGAGAATTTGTACATATTTTCAATTGATTCCAGCACATTGAATTGAACTTTTGTTTCCATAATAATTGGGTTTTTCACAACAAAGATGGTGACTCAATGTGACGAACCGTGTCGTTTAGAAAAAGATAAAAATATATTTTCAAACGACACCTTCCGTCTGCTCCGGTTGCTAATATTGCAGTAAATAATCTTTATGAATATAGCTGTTGTTGGACTAAACCTACGGTAGCCTTCCGCGCTAATCCGTATATTTAGCCTATT
>JACFND010000066.1:294-8399 GCA_019455045.1 Flavobacteriia bacterium | reverse complement strand
TATTTGAATTACTATATTTGTACTAACTAACAGTTCTAATTTGGGGAAGCCCACACCATGACCTGATGCTTCGGAGATTACAAACTCTAATCTTCCTTTGTTATTTCCAAACAATACTTTAACATCAGTTGTGCTATTTTGGTAAACTTGGAACTTTGAATCACTATCATATTCACTTCCTAAAATAATCCTTCCTGCATTTCTAATTACCTTATTACCGTAAGAAATATTTGTGGTGGTTTGGAAAAATTCTTGAGAGAATAGGTAGAAAGGAATAAAAAATAATGAGTAGAATAATAATTTTTTCATTGTAGTAAATTTTAAAGATAACTGTAAAAATAAAAATAATTATTCAAATTGTTTTTGTAAAAGATACAAATTCCCTATATTTCACATTCAAAAAGAATTTTTTTATGTGATTTCGTAAATACGAGGCAAAAATGAATCCGGAACAATGAAATTATCATTATCGAAAAATGATTTGCGTACGCTGATATTGCTCAGTATCTTATTTGTTCCCAATCTTTTTGTTCTGTTTTACTTCAAAGAAATAAGCGGGAGTCTGACCATGCTTTTCGCCTATTTTGTTTTATCGCTGGTTATTTGGATTCTTCCATTGTCTTTTTTACCCAGAAAAGTCTATTTTGGTATTGCGTTTTTGTTTCTGCTGCTTTCTCCGTTGGAAATTGTTTTTGTAAGAAATCTCGGGATTCCTATGACAGAAGGATTTATTGAGTCAGTTTTCAGAACCAATTATTCGGAAACAATGGAACAGATCACTTCAAATCTGATGATATTGATTATGTTCATCGGTTTAATCATTATTTATATTTTTCTTTTTGTTAAACTTAAAAACACTTTTTTAAATATTAAATTCAGAATAGGAATTGCAGTTTTTTTCCTTTTGTTCAATATTTTCCTTTTTGCGAATATGTACAGAGTGCAAGTCAGTAATGATGCATCGATTGCTTCAAAAATAAAATTATCTGTTCATTCAACTCAATCTAAATACAGAAAAACTTATCCGACTGATTTGGTTATGAATACGATAAAAACGATTTCCAATTTTAAGAAAAATGAAACTTTACGAAAACAAATTGAAGGTTTTTCATTTCATGCAAAATCAAATAACGATAAAAGTGAAGAAGAGATATTTGTTTTGGTCATCGGAGAATCGGCAAGATATGATAATTTCCATATCAATGGTTACAATAGGAATACGACACCGATAATTGATTCGGTTAAAAATCTTTTGTCCTTTACCAATGTTTATTCGGGTGCAGTTGTTACAACTTATTCTGTTCCAATGATTCTGACAAGGTCAACACCAAAGGATTTATCCGTTCAGAACAAAGAAAAAACTGTTTTGGATGCCTTTAAAGAAGCCGGATTTTATACCGCCTGGTTTGCAAATCAGAACAGTGATTATCCGGTAACAAGAAGATTGATTGATGTTTCGGATGTGAGTAAAATAAAATTTTTTGATGTAAATGTTAAGAACTTTTATGACGGCATGATGCTAGATGATTTTCAGGATGTTATAAAAGCGGGAGGTAAAAAATTTATTTTAGTTCATTCTCTTGGAAGTCATTTCAGATACACCAACAGATATCCGAAAGAATTTGAAGTTTTCAAACCGGTTATGGATGAGTTTGGATACAACGAACTGAATTTTGAAAACAGAAACAAGGTTTTGAACGCATATGACAATTCGATTCTTTATACCGATTTTTTTCTGAGTCAATTGATCAGTCAATTGGAACTTACAAATAAAAACGCTGTACTGCTGTATCTGTCGGATCATGGTGAAAATT
Source organism: Flavobacteriia bacterium (assembly GCA_019455045.1). Classification (GTDB taxonomy): domain Bacteria; phylum Bacteroidota; class Bacteroidia; order Flavobacteriales; family Weeksellaceae; genus Moheibacter. The sequence continues at coordinate 6,585 of JACFND010000066.1, read as the reverse complement.
TATTTGATGATGACAATAAAACCTTTGGACACGGAACCGCCAATCCTACGAAATATGAATATCATATTCCATATTTTATATGGTTTTCGGATGCTTATAAAAATACCCATCCTGAAAAAATTGAGCAGTTGAGAAATCATCTGAATGTGCCGGCAAGCTCAACTTCAACTTTTTATACTTTACTGGACCTGGCAAATATCTCTTATTCCAATTCAGAAAATGAAAAAGTTTACAGCCTGTCTTCCGAAAAATATGAAGTCCCAAAAGATAGATATATTTTAAACAGTGAGCGGAGTGTGGTTAAAATAGAAGATTAAAAAATTCCCGAAAAATTCAGACCGTTTTTTGAATCTTTAAGACCGTAAAAGCCGGATTATTCATGAATAATTTTTGCAGTTCGGTGTTTTTCAAAATTTTTGTACGGTTTTCCGTAAGCATCCACCAACTCACCCTTTTCCTTAAAAATGATTTTTGAATTTTTGTTCAATTTCACATAAGACTGTGGCGGCAGAATCACCTTGTTGTGAATCGTCAGTGTGACGCCGGGTGCAAGTTCAAAATTGTGATAAAATCTTCTCGGTTTTTTCCATTCTGTATCCTGATCGAGTTTCCAAACCGCGCCGTAAGCCGATTCGGGTGTAACAAACTGCATCAGATTGGTTCGGGTCAGATTCCAGTGCATTCTTCTGATTTCATTGGGCGGAAGCCAGTTTCTCTGATGCGTGTGTTTTTGCGACATCAGCGAATAGGTGCATTCGTTTGCCCTGTAATATTCACTCGAATGAGAAAGCCCGAAATCATGACCAAATTCGTGAGCCGCACCGCCACCGCCCAGCCACCAGCCTTTGGTCTTTTCCCAGGTGGTATTGTAATTTTTTGGCGACTGATACCGCTGCATCAGATAGCTCAGATAAACATTTGGAATATGGACCTGAGACGAACGGCTAAGTTTGACCTGATCCGGAAATTCACCCGCATTGTTTCCCGCCAGATCATAACCTTCACCTTTCTTTTTGTACAAATCGTCAAAACGGTCGCCATTGGTGGTGAAATAGGCATTGATCGCTCTTGGTATTTTCAGCGCCGAAATCGAATCATCAAGCGGTTTGATGTACCAGCCCTGGGTAGGCGAGAAGCCGGCAAACTGTTTTTTCTCCGGAATTGAACCGCTGTTGAGATAATTCCAGTAATATGAATTTCTGACTTCCATGATATTGAATTCAAGCCGGATTTTTGTGTCGGGCATAAATTCGGTCACATTACCGCATTTTGACATATCTCCGTCGGGTTTTACAAGTGTAGTGAATGATTTGTTGATGTTGTCGAGATAATCATTGAGCAGATCTCTTTCTTCTTTGTTTTTCAGATTGAAATTCCCGCTGCCGTCAGCTCTTTCAAGCAAAACGATGTTTACACGCACATGAAGCGGCTGATAATAATTTTCGAGCGGATACGAATAATGTTCGGGCTGAGTTTTCTGTCTTTGATCCTGTGCGGTCAGCAATATCGAACAAATCAGTAAAGAAAAGATGAATTTCTGTTTCATAAGACCTGTTTTGGAGTGTCTAATTTAGCGAAAAACTTTAAAAAATCAGGATTTCAACATTTTATACGACATTGGATTTGGTATATATTTCTTAACCTGATTCCAAAAAGAAAAAGATTTACAGCCTGTTTTCTGAAAAATTCCCGAAAAGTTCAAATCTTTTATTTAGTTATACTGAGGGATGGGCAACTTTATTTTTCTTCAGAATTCGTTTGAATCTGTAAAATAAAATATTTTTTAAGACAAAATATTCCGGTCTGCCTGAGTAGAGATCCATTGGCAGTCTTTGAATATTTCTCGAATAAACATCGTCCTTTATGCCTGCAGTGCCGAAACTCAAATCGATCAAATTGGTGTCGAATACAAAGTCAAAAAAAGAATTCCCGACACCGTCATCAGTAAAAGGAAACGAAAAAATACGCTGTTTCAAATCCAGATTTTCTGCCAGTTTATCCATACTGGTTTTTGTCTGATGAATTTGTTGCTGCAAGGAAATATCTGAATACAGAGGATGATCTGAAGAATGGGATCCGATCACAAAGCCTTCATTTCTTAAATTTTTTATTTCTGACCAGGTCATATAGGGTTGCTGCGATTTCAAAAAATCATTGAAATCAACTTCGAGCCGTTCAGCTATCAGATTAATTTTTTCTGTATCGCAATACCTCAGTTTGAGTAATTCGTTTTTGGAATAATGAGCATTGAATTTTGATTTTTCTGTTTTGTCTATCAGCAAACTGACTTTATACCTGAAAAACAATGCCTGATTGTCAACAAAGTCAGTATTGACAAAAAACGCAGCTTCAAGATTTCTTTGTTTAAGTATGGGTGCAATAATTGAGGAACATTCACTAAGCCCATCGTCAAAACTCAAAAAAAATGATGGTTTTTCGGGTTGGGTATTATTGAATACATGCTTCAGAATTTCATCCCAAGCTATGGGTTGAAAATTTCTTTGAAAAAAATCAAGTTCATTTTCAAAGGTCGAAATGCGCTTGACCGGATACAAATGACGAATATGCGGACATTCCTGATCGGAAACCAAATGGTAAAAAGGAAAGATTACTTTATTCCCGAGTATTTTTGTAATGAATAACTTCAACAATTTGTTCAACTGTGATTTATTGATAAATTAATGTCTCTGACCTGCAACTTATGTGTCAATTATTAAGTAAAGTAAATTATAATTTTTATACTTTGCAAAACATTCGTCAATAAAGCAAAAATGAAATCATTTCTAAAAAAAACATATCATTTTCTTTTCAATGAAAGCACCCGAATTCAGATTAAAAAACAGCAAATCAAATTGAAAGGCCTTTTTTTAAAAGGAAATAATGTTGAATGCAATTGCTGCGGAAAGACTTACAAATCGTTTTTGCCTTTTGGAAACAGTGAGCGCAGAGAAAATGCATGGTGTCCCAACTGCGGTTCGCTTGAACGAACCAGAATGTTGCTTTTTTATCTTAAAAATGAAACCAATGTGTTTGATTCCGGTGTAAAGGTTTTGCATTTTGCCCCCGAAGAAGGATTGAAAAAAATATTCAAACAATTGAAAAATCCCAATGATTATAAAAATGGAGATATCAATCCGAATTTTGCTGATTTATTGATTGATATTACAAATATTCAGTTTGAAGACAACTGTTTTGATTTTGTTATTTGTTCTCATGTTCTTGGGCATGTACCCAACGAAGCCAGGGCAATGACAGAAATGTACAGAGTTCTCAAACCGGGCGGTATTGCAATCATTCTCACACTTTTGAATCAAAAAGATCAACCGACTTTTGAAAATCCGGACATTGACACACCTGAAGAAAGACTCATGAATTATGGAGAAAGCGATTTGCTGCGGTTGCATGGCAATGACTTTAAAGAGAGAATCGAAGCAGCCGGATTTGAGGTTGAAGCATTTGATTATACAGATCGGTTGGACAAAGCCCAGGTTGAGCGATTTCGGTTGTACAATCCGCAAAGAGGAATTATATTTCTGGCACAAAAAATGGAATCCTGAATCGGCTTAGAGCTTAAATTTAAAATTTGAATACGTTGTATAATATTTTTTTTCTGCCCCAAAGCTTTCATTCCTCCTGGCGATACCCGGAACCATTGAACCTTCAAAATCCAAAATTAATTCACTTTCAGCAAATATTTTAATGACCTGATTCAGCAAAAAAGGAAAAGCTCCTTTTGGTTCAATTGATTTGTTGCGAACCGAGAAAAGTTGTATTAATCTTGAATTGGAAGCGCCAAAAAGAATCATGGACAACACTTCCTGGTCCGAATTGCAGAGCATAAACGCTTTGTGTTTTTTGCTGTCAATTATTGATTTTATAAATTTCTTTGTCAAATTCACGTCAAGCATGCTCTCTAATTCTGAATAAGCTTCTTTCCTCAATTCAAAAAACAAATCGAAATCAAATTCCTCTTTTAAAATCAGATTCAATTTTGAATTCCTCCTGATGTCTTTTATCCGGTCTTTGGAAAAGTGATTTTGAATCAATTCGTATGGTCTGTTCAGATTTAAAATCTGATTTACTTTTTTTTCTCCTTTTGGCTGAAAACTTTCAGTATTTTCTTCGTTAAAACTGTATGCTCTGACTCTGTATTTGTGAAGCCGGTCTTCAAATTCCCGAAACAATTCTTTTGAAATTTCCTGTTTGTAAAATACACCCAATTGCTGACTGTAGAATGGTTGCAATACGAATTTAAATCCCAATTTATATTGCAGCGGAATTGGCATCACCACTTCATAATCGCCATAAATCAGACATTCCCATTTTTTGTTTGTCAAAACATCCAGGTACCAATATTCGGCATAAATCCTGTAATTCAGCGCATTTTTAAGTGCATCTGAATATTTTTCAAGATTCAAGTCTTTCCGTTTTATTTTTTGGATTTTTGACATGAAACAAATAAAGGATTCGACTAAGGGTTTCAATTTACGAAAAAAGGAATCCGGAAGGATTCCTTAAGCATATATGATTTGGTTTCTTTACGAAACCACTTCTTTCACTCTGTTTGCAGCTTCTTCAAGCGTAATGGCAGAAAGCACTTTCAAACCTGAATCGTCTATCATTTTCTTTGCGATTTCGGCATTGGTTCCCTGAAGTCTCACGATAATCGGAACTTTGATCGCGTCGCCCATGTTTTGGTAGGCGTCCAGAATTCCCTGTGCCACACGGTCGCATCTCACAATTCCGCCAAAGATATTGACCAAAATCGCTTCAACGTTTTCGTCTCTCAAAATAATTCTGAAAGCTTTTTCAACTCTTTCTGCATCTGCAGTTCCGCCCACATCAAGGAAGTTGGCCGGATTTCCGCCCGAAAGTTTGATGATGTCCATGGTCGCCATTGCCAGACCTGCACCGTTCACCATACAGCCTACATTTCCGTCGAGTTTTACAAAGTTCAGACCTGCTTCACCAGCTTCAACCTCTGTCGGATCTTCTTCTCTGATGTCTCTCATTTCTGCAATATCCGGATGACGGAACAGTGAATTGTTGTCGATGGTTACTTTTGCATCCACTGCCAAAATCTGATTGTCAGAAGTTTTCAAAACAGGATTGATTTCAAACAGTGAAGCGTCAACACCTTCAAATGCTTTGTAAAGCGAACTGATGAATTTTACAAAATCCTTGAAAGCAGCTCCGCTCAGTCCCAGATTGAAAGCGATTTTTCTCGCCTGAAATCCCTGAAGACCAACCATCGGATCGATTTCTTCTGTAAATATTTTTTCGGGTGTATGTTCTGCAACCGATTCGATGTCCATACCGCCTTCGGTCGAATACATGATCATATCTCTTCCTCTCGCACGATTCATCAGCACGGAAACATAAAATTCTGAAGTTTCAGATTCACCCGGATAATAAACATCCTCAGCGATCATCACCTGATGAACAATTTTTCCGGCAGCTCCGGTCTGAGGAGTAATCAGTCGCATTCCGATGATTTCAGAAGCTTTTTCTCTGACCTCATCAAGACTTTTCGCCAGTTTTACACCGCCTCCTTTTCCGCGTCCGCCGGCGTGTACCTGTGCTTTTACCACATGCCATCCGGTTCCGGTTTCTTCAGTCAGTTTTTTTGCTGCTTCAACCGCTTCGTCAGGAGTTGATGCCACAATTCCTCTCTGAACTTTTACGCCGTATCTGCTTAAGATTTCTTTTCCCTGATATTCGTGAAGATTCATTTGCTAAAAATTTTGGTATGCAAAAGTAAGAATTCAGAACCACATTTTAAACTATATTCGTCATAGTTTTCCAAAGCGGACATAGAACTGATGTTTTTTATAGTTTTGTCAACGGATTGAAAGAATTGAAGCTGAATAATAAATTGTATCTGGTGACCGGGATTTTTGTTCTGGTCAATCTGATTCAGTCTGCGCTGACACCAATCAGTGTGGATGAAGCCTATTATTGGGTCTGGTCGCAGCATTTGGATTGGGGATATTTTGATCATCCGCCGATGACCGCTTTGTGGGATGCTTTGGGTTACGGAATTTTTGGCGGAACGCTTGGAACCCGTTTTGTCGCTGTGCTGATGAATGGTCTTGCATTAATTTTGCTTTGGAAAATTCTGAATCCGAAGACGATCAGACAATTTTGGCTGTTTGTAATTTTATCGGGTTCCACAGCTGTTTTCCAGGTTTTTGGATTTATCAGTACGCCCGATTCACCCTTGCTTTTTTTCAGTCTGTTGTATTTGTTTTCATTCAAAAAATTTCTTCAAAAAGATTCATTTCTCAATCT
>JACFND010000066.1:0-284 GCA_019455045.1 Flavobacteriia bacterium | reverse complement strand
CGGTTTCAATGGCCGGGCTGATGTACAGCAAATACCATGGTCTGCTTTTGATACTGTTTACGATACTGCCGATCGTCGGACGACTGATCCGAAATCCGAAATTTTATTTGGCAGTTCTGATCAGTTTGATTTTGTATCTGCCACATTTGATTTGGATTTTTAATCATGATTTTGTGCCGATTCATTATCATTTTCAGGAAAGAAGCGGTGACAAAGTATTCAAATTTGACAGACTGCTGACCTATCCGCTGGTTTTCTTTTTGGGACTGTCGCCTTTGATTTCC
>JACFND010000065.1:6660-8631 GCA_019455045.1 Flavobacteriia bacterium | reverse complement strand
TTTTTGATAATGAATGTTTAACCAAAAGTGGTCAACACTAATCAGGGATGTTCAACCCTACATCCAACCCTTCTTCAAAGCCCCAACCCCACATCAGCACCAAAAAATATCAACCAAAAACACACTTCATCCATATTTTATTCACGAATTGCAGCAGTTTTCATTCTTTAATTATTGCCGATTCTATATCTTTGTTTCAATCAAATTCTAATTATTATGCCGGGATTCGAATTATTTGACCGGGAAGAACAAAAACATATACAGGAGGTGATGGATACTGGCATCATCATGCGTTATAACTTTGACGGACTGAGAAACAACCAATGGAAAGCAAAAGAGCTGGAAACCGAAATTTCAAAAAGTCTTCAAATCAAATATGTCCATCTGACCAGCAGCGGAACCACCGCACTGATTACCGCAATGAAGGCGCTCGGCATCGGTGCCGGCGATGAGGTTATTATGCCGGTTTTTACTTTTGTAGCCAGTTTTGAAGCCATACTTTTTACAGGTGCAATTCCGGTTTTTGCAGATATTGATGATACCCTCACACTCAATCCGGAAGCGGTTGAAAAAGCAATTACACCCAGAACAAAAGCAATTATGCCGGTCCACATGTGCGGCGCAATGGCAGATTTGGATGAATTGATTGAAATTGCAAAAAAACACAAACTGTTTCTGATCGAAGATGCCTGCCAGGCAACCGGTGCTACCTATAAAGGTAAGTCCTTGGGAACGATTGGAGACATCGGCTGTCTGTCTTTTGATTTTGTAAAAACGGTAACCTGCGGTGAAGGAGGTGCGGTTTTGACAAATGATGAGAAAGTTTATCAGCTGAGCGAACAGTTTTCGGATCATGGTCATGATCATGTTGGAAATGACAGAGGTGCAGAAGATCATCCGGTTGTCGGATTGAATTTCAGGATTTCGGAACTGCATGCAGCCATCGGTCTGGGACAATGGGGAAAGCTCGACCGTTTTTTGGCGCAGCAGCGAAAAATTAAAAACCGAATCAAAAACAATCTGAAAAAAAGTCCCGAAATCGGTTTCAGAAGAATACCCGATGAAGCCGGCGACAATGCTTCTTTTCTCTCACTGATTTTGGATGATGAGATCTTCGCAAAAAATCTTGCAAACGAATTGAAATCAAAAGAAATTCCGTGCGCATACTGGTATGACAACAAATGGCATTATGTAAGAAAATGGGATCATTTCAAAAATTTAAAAAACTCAAAACAACTCTACAGCGAACAGAGAGAACTGCTGCCCGATTATGAAAATCAGGATTTCTCGGCTTCTGATGCCATTATGAAAAGAACAGTTTCAATCCCGATTTCACTGAAATGGGACGAACAAAAAGCGGATCAGATTTCGGCCGCAATCATTGAAATCACAAAAAATCAAACAGTTGAAAAATGAAGAAAATCATACTGTTCAGACACGGAAAAAGCAGCTGGGATTCGGGTGTAAGCGATTTTGAAAGAGATTTGGCACAAAACGGTGTAAGACGCACCCACAAATCTGCAAAAGAACTGAGCCGGATACTCGAATTTAAAATTGACGCCTGGTATTCAAGTCCGGCAAGGAGAGCCGAGCGCACTGCTTCGATTGCTGCATCTTATTTTCCCGAAAATCCAAAAATCAATCTCGATCAGAAGCTTTACACCTTTTCTTATTTTGATTTGCTGAAATTTGTAAAAGCATTGGACAACACCTATAAGTCCACCATATTTTTTGGTCACAATGAAGCCTACACCGAGTTTGCCAACCGAATGGGCGATGTGTTTCTAAACAATTTGCCGACTTCGGGTGTGGTCATCATCGAGTTTGATACCGACCGTTGGGAAGACATTGAAAAAGGAAAAACATTAAAAGTCATCAAACCGAAAGAACTGTGAGTCAGATATATGTAAACAGAGAGATCAGCTGGCTGAGATTCAACGCCAGAGTGCTGCAGGAAGTGAAAGACCCGAG
>JACFND010000065.1:5220-6560 GCA_019455045.1 Flavobacteriia bacterium | reverse complement strand
TGTTTTATCCTTTTCACGATTATTCTGTTTTTCTGAAATTTTTGAGAGAAGCTGCCATCGATCCCAAAGTCAAAAAAATCAAAATCACCGTCTATCGGGTCAATACCGAATCTCAGGTGATGAGCGCGCTGATCAATGCGGCAAGAAACGGAAAAGAAGTGACTGCAGTGCTCGAACTAAGGGCGCGTTTTGATGAAGCAAACAATGTGAAATGGTCAAAACGGCTGAGAGACGCGGGTGTCAGTGTGATCTACGGTGTGCCCGGTCTGAAGGTGCATGCAAAAATCGGTTATATCGAAAGAGATGCTGAAGACGGAATGGCGACTGCATATGGTTTTGTGAGTTCGGGCAATCTGAATTCAAGCACTGCAAAGGTTTATACAGATCATACGCTGTTGACTTCTCAGGCCGAAATCGTTCAGGAAATCAATCAGGTTTTTAAATTTTTTAATGCAAATTATCTGACTCAATCCTATGACAAACTGCTGGTTTCGCCCATGCAGAACCGAAAGAAAATTATAAAATTCATCAAAAAAGAAATTAAAAATCACAGAAAAGGATTGCCGTCGGGTATCAACATGAAAATCAACAGTCTGAGCGACAAACAGATCATCGATATGCTCTACAGGGCTTCGGCGGAAGGCGTCAAAATCAGACTGGTCGTAAGAGGAATTCACAGTCTGATTCCGGGTGTTCCGGGACTTTCTGAAAATATTGAATCGATCAGTATCGTCGATAAATTTCTTGAACATTCAAGGATCTACTGGTTCAAAAACGGAGGCGACGACCGACTGTTTATTTCTTCTGCCGATATGATGGAAAGAAATCTGGATGCAAGGGTTGAGGTTGCCTGTCCGATCTACAATCCGGACATCAAAAAAGTGCTGATTGAATCATTCGAACTCAGTTTTAACGACAATGTGAAAGCTCGCATCCACGATGCCACCAGCAGTCTTGCCTATCGGACCAACGATCTGCCGGCTTTGCGTTCACAATTTGCCACCTATAATTATCTTTTTGAACAAAATCAGAAAGCGATCGAGGAAGATGAAATCAAAACCGAACAAAATCTGAAACATGAATATTAGGAAACTGGCAGCGATCGATATCGGTTCAAACGCAATCCGTTTACTGATCAATTATGTGTATGAATTTCCAAAATCAGAACCTGTTTTTAACAAAACCGCTTTGGTGCGTATGCCGGTCAGACTGGGAAAAGATGTGTTTACCGAGAAAAAGATTTCTGACAAAAGCGCCGGTCGGATGATTGATGCGATGAAGGCTTTCAGGCTGATGATGGATATATACGGCGTTGAGGAATATCTGGCTTATGCAACTTC
>JACFND010000065.1:3449-5120 GCA_019455045.1 Flavobacteriia bacterium | reverse complement strand
CGCGAAATGAGTTTTGAAGAAAGACTCAGAGAATTCAATATGAAACCCGACCGTGCGGATGTGATCGAGTTTGCGCTTGAAATCTATGTCAAAGTGATGAAATGGACACGCGCACAAAAAATTCATGTACCCAAAATCGGAATCTCTGACGGTATGATCCGTTCGCTTTATGAAGAAATGAAAGAGAAGGGTTGAAGTCTTTCCCCTTTTTTTTAAACAATGTGAAAATATAAAACTCAGTTGGTAAATGCGTTCAAAATTTCGTTTTTATGAATATTCAGAAAATTAACTTGATTTTTATGTGAATATCGTGAGCATTGTTACAGCTTCAATTGATAATGTGTACTTCTTCCGCCTGAATCCGCCTTCACCAAAATTCCTTTTTGAACCAAATCAGTAATATCCCGCAAGGCTGTATCCTGTGAGGTTTTGGTTATTTTCGCCCATTTTGAAGTGGTCAGCTTTCCCTCAAAATTTTCCATTAGTTTGTTGAGCATTCTTTGCTGACGGTCATTATTGATCAGAGCTGCATTTTTTGCCCAAAACCGATGCTTCCTGACTACTTTATCAATGACGGTATCAGAAGAAAGGATTGCTTTTTTCAGACATTCAAGAAACCAAACGATCCATTCGGTTATATCCAAATCACCTTTTTGGGTTTGTTCCAATATTTTATAATACGATTTTCTTTCATTCCTGATTTGAGTTGACATACTGTAAAAACGCTGGTTTACCCCGTCAGATTTGGAAAGTTGCATATCAGTTATGGCGCGGGCAATACGACCGTTTCCGTCGTCAAACGGGTGAATGGTCACAAACCACAAGTGTGCGATTGAAGCTTTCAATATCGAATCGAGGTTTGATTCTGAATTGAACCAATTAATAAACCGCTTCATTTCCTTTTCCAACAGTTCTGCCTTGGGTCCCTGATAATGCACAATTTCTCTTCCCATCCCGCCTGAAACGACCTGTATGTCGCCTGAACGCCATTTGGCGACTTCAATTTTATGCATTCCGCTTCTGCCTGTCGGAAACAGTCCAGCATGCCAGTCAAATAATCTATTGTTATTCAAAATCTTATCATTGTTCTGAGTAGCGTCCAGCATCATTTCCACCACTCCGTCAATATTTCTGTCTGAATGTTTCAGACCGGAATCCTTCAAACCCAACCTTGTTGCAATTGACGAACGAACCTGTTCAGGATTTAAAATTTCACCTTCGATCTCAGATGATTGAACCACATCCTGAATCAATGTTTCCAAATTGGCTTCGTCCTTCAAATCAAATCCAAGCATTTCAATTTTACCCATCAGTTTACCCTGCAGATTTCTGACTTCGCTCAACAGCGAAATAAAATCCTGCTCATTCCATTTAAAATCAGGCCAGTCTTTGAGTTGATGAATATAGATTGCCATCTTGATTTTGTTTGATGCGGTAAATATACAAATTATTCTCTGCATAATTTGCGGTGATTAGACCGGTTATTCTCCGCAAATACTTTTTTCTGACTTTTAAGTTTGTTTGGAAAAGAATCAATAACAAAAACAATTTGATATGATCCATTAAAAATTCTATTCAAAAATCAATTTCAGTATTAAAATACTTTAAATTTGAAATTCAAAACGAGATTCAAATGAAAACACTGAAAATCATATTGTGCGTTTTTCTGGC
>JACFND010000065.1:0-3349 GCA_019455045.1 Flavobacteriia bacterium | reverse complement strand
AAAACCGTTGAAAAACCCAATTTTTAAGAAATTTTTAAGATTTTAAATGCTGAAAATCTGAAAGTTAAAATTTATTTTTGGGCAGGTTAAAAAAAAGAGGGATGAAAAATTGGTTGGGTATTCTTGTGCTGGCTGTGACAATTTCAGTAAACGCACAAAGTCTTTCAGTAGAAAATAATTTTTTTGTAAACGGCTTTAACTATCATTACGAGCCTGATATCCTTCCCGCCAAAGCGGCAAAAACAATCAAAAAAGAAAAATTCCTGTTTGTCAAAGAAAATATCAAATACGCAGATCATGTATTTGAAGCATCGTCTTTTAAAATTCCGATGATTGCTGATTATTTTCAGATGGACGAACTGATCAGAGAAGGAAAATTGGTTGAAGTACCCGAAGAAGGCGAAGGATATACCATTCAAAAACTGACTCATTCGCGTCCGGTGCTGCTGAATGAAGCTTATGATGTGCTGAAAGAAATTTCGGATGCATTTTACAGCCAGACTTCAAAAAAATTAAGCATTTCATCTCTGACACGCACCGAACAGTCTCAAAGCAGACTGAGAAGAGTCAACAGCAATGCGGCAAAAGGCGAAAGCGCACATGCTTACGGTGCTGCTTTTGATATCTCTTATTCTCAGTATGACGGTGTGAGGGGAAGAAATTACAAATACGAAAAAATGGTTCAGCAGATTTTGGACGATCTGGTAAAAGACGGAAAAATCTATTACATCAAGGAAGTGAGACAGCCTTGTTTTCATGTGACCGTCAGAAATCCGAATCTGAACTATCCGGCAGATTATCCGGTTGAAGATATACTCGAACTGCTGATGAGCAGTGATATGCACGTCCATTGATCGATTCGTACAAAAAAATTAAAACCGCCTTTTGGGGCGGTTTTTTTATGGGTTTGATTCTGTAATTTATTTCAGACCGATCTCATCCACAAACAGCCAGGCGGCATGACCGGCACCCGGGTTGCCGTCCGGAATGATACCTGCATTGTAAATTTCAACTTTCAGATATCGGGCCGACTGTGCCGGAACAAAATTAATCTCCACCCGACCGTTCATTTCTTCAATCTTCTGTTTGCCGATTTCACCGATTTCTTTAAAATTGACACCGTCATCAGAAATCAGGATTTTTGCACCGCCCGCCAGATGAATCCAGCTGCCTTTGTTGTTGAGCGAGTTGAAATAAAGTTTTGAGAATTCTGTTCTTTCACCCAAATCGATGGTTGCAATCACATCAGTTCCGCTGAAACCGAGCCAGGTTTTGCCCAACACTTTCGGGTCGCCCTCAATCCCGTCCACCAGAGTCAGTTCGCCGCCAAAAGAATAATTCGACGCCGGCTGATTGACCAGCTCAATCGCTTTTCCGGTCGATTTGCTCACATTCAGTCTTTGATGAGTAATCGCGCTTTTCAATTCTCCGTTTTCAAAATATGCAGCCCGTATCGTCATCGGCCGGTCAACACGGATCGGTGACTGATAGGTTTCAGAATTGATGGTCGGTTCGCTGCCGTCCGTGGTATAACGAATGTTGTGCACATCTTTGGACATATAGAGCTCATACGCAATCCCGTTTCCGCTGCGAATAACTTTTCCGCTCGGATTAAAAATGCTTTTTGAATAATTCACACCCATTTCATCCAGATATTTGAAATGATCGACCGCCTTTTTTTCAAAAGCCAAATAGTTTTTTGGATCATTCGTTCCCCAACCGACTTCTGCAAGCGCCATCAGACGCGGAAACAGCATATATTCAACCTGTTTGAAGTCGAGTATGTATTCTGCCCAAAGATTTGCCTGAACGCCCAAAATGTATTTTCCTTCCTCGGCATTCAGTTCTTCCGGAATCGGATGATAAGAATAAATTTTATCCAAAGGTGTATATCCGCCAAAAGCAAGCGGTTCATTCTGGGGATCTCCCTGATAATGGTCAAAATAACAATATGCACCCGGCGTCATCACCGCATAATGTCCGGTTTTTGCAGCTTCGATTCCTCCCTCCTCGCCTGTCCAGCTCATCACGGCAGCATTGGGCGCCAGACCGCCTTCCAGAATTTCATTCCAGCCGATGATTTTTCTGCCTTTGCTGTTGACATATTTTTCGATTCTTTTGATAAAATAACTCTGCAAACCTTCTTCATCACCCAGATTTTCGGTTTTGATCAATTCCTGACAATGCGCACATTCCTTCCATCTGACTTTCGGACATTCGTCTCCGCCGATATGTATGTATTCTGACGGAAAAAGTGCAATGACTTCATCCAAAACATTTTCAAGAAATTCAAAAGTTTCTTCTTTCGGACAAAACACATCGTCAAACACACCCCATTTTGTGGCAGCTTCAAAAGGTCCGGGCGTACAGGCCAATTCGGGATAAGCAGAAAGTGCTGCCAGCGCATGACCAGGCATTTCGATTTCGGGAACGATGGTGATATGCAGTTTTTTTGCGTATTCAATCACTTCTTTAATCTCTTCCTGCGTATAAAATCCGCCATAAGGCACACCGTCAAAACGATTGTCGCCATAAGGACCGATCATCGATTCTTTTCTTTTTGAACCGATTTCGGTCAGTTTCGGATATTTTTTAATCTCGATCCGCCAACCCTGATCATCGGTCAGATGCCAGTGAAAAGTATTGATTTTGTACATCGCCAGATAATCCAGATATCTTTTGACTTCTTCCTTATTGAAAAAATGACGCACCACATCCAGATGCATTCCGCGCCATTTGAATTGGGGTTCATCCACAATAAGCATTGCAGGAATCTTTCTGTCATGCTGATGCTCTTCAAACAATTGCGCAAGCGTTTGAAGCGCACGGAAATAGCCGGTATTTGTTGAGAACCTTATATAAATTCCTTTTTCTTCGACAGAAATTGAATACCATTCATCCGGATGAACTTTCTCAATATAAATCTTACGGATTTCAGCTAAATTATTTTTTGAAATTTCAATATCAAATTTTCCTTTCAGTCTGTTGATCAGATAATTGCTTTCATGCTGCGGAAGTGATTTTGAAATCAATAAAGTTTCGGGAATCACAAATTCGCCCTGTTTCAGTTCAAGCTTTTTGGGTTGCGGAATCAGTTGGTTTTGAGCATTTAATGCCGTCAGAAAAACGGTAGACAGTAGCAGTAAAAATAAATTCCTCATTTGGTGTGGTTTGAGGTGATAAATATAATGAATCAAACCAAAAGGAAATTTCAACTATTAAAAGAAATCCCAATCTTTGACACTAATGGAAAATTACAAAATAATTATTGTTGAACTCCTTCAGAGTTCTATTTCTCCTGACTTCCGCAAATTAACACCCAAAATCAAAAAGTTCGTTTAGCTGTTTA
>JACFND010000064.1 GCA_019455045.1 Flavobacteriia bacterium | reverse complement strand
GCTCAGCCTGACGAATGGAGGATAGAAGATATCCCTGTCTAACACTACAATAGATCAAATTGAATCAAACAAAATTAATTGAATAGCAATTACCCAAAAATGAAAGCAGTCAGAATGACCGGAATCAATCAGCCGGTTCAGATGATGGAAGTTCCGATTCCGGAAATCGGTCCGAAAGATGTGCTGGTTAAAATCAAAGCAGCCGGAATTTGTCATTCGGATGCGCATTATCTGGCCGGAATTTCAAAACAGTCATTTTTGCCGATCACGCTCGGTCATGAAGTGGCGGGCGTCATTGAAAAAATCGGTGCTGAAGTCAAAAATCTGAAAATCGGAGAACGTGTCTGTCTGCATTACAACATCAGCTGCGGCGAATGTCATTACTGTCTGACCGGAAATGATCAGTTTTGTCCCGAAGCCAAAATGATCGGTCATCATTTGGACGGCGGTTATGCCGAATACATCGCAGTTCCTGCACGAAATGCAATCCGGCTGCCCGAAGAAATCTCGTTTGAAGCAGGTGCAACACTGATGTGTGCTTCTGCAACTTCTTTTCATGCATTGCTCAAATCAAGAATCAGACCCGGCGAAAAAGCAGCCGTTTTTGGTGTCGGCGGTTTGGGTCAGTCTGCGGTCCAGCTGGCAAAGGCTTTTGGTGCGACAGAAGTTTTTGCTGTCGATATCAATGATGAAAAACTGAGACTGGCAGAAAAACACGGCGCAATTCCGATTAACGGAAAAGAAAAAAATCCGGTGGAAGATATCAAAAAATTAAACAACGGCAAAGGTGTGGACATCGCTTTGGAGCTGATCGGTCTGCCAATCACCCAAAAACAGGCGATCGCATCCGTCGGTCCGATGGGCAGAGTGGTTTTTGTGGGTCTTGCAGAAAAGACAATCGAGTTGGATACCTACAGAGAAGTGCTTGCGAACGAAGCCGAACTGATCGGTTCAAACGACCATCTGCTGAGCGAATTGCCGCTGCTGATCGATTTTGCAAAAAACAAAAGTCTGGATACCGCCAACATCATTTCAAAGACAATTCCGCTTGATGCAGACGCGATCAACCTTGCGCTGAAAGAACTTTCGGACTATTCGGGCGCAGCGGTCAGAACGGTGATTGTGCCATGATAAAAAAAATAAATCAAATAAATACAGACTTTTATTATAAATTAGTTTAGGTTTGCAACATAATTTATTCAGCATCTGTCTTT
This sequence comes from Flavobacteriia bacterium, assembly GCA_019455045.1. GTDB lineage: Bacteria > Bacteroidota > Bacteroidia > Flavobacteriales > Weeksellaceae > Moheibacter. The sequence continues at coordinate 7,632 of JACFND010000064.1, read as the reverse complement.
GCTTTTCCTGTACCATAAAATCAAAAAAATTTTCAGTTTGGAATTTGCTAATCGGAGGCCGAAAGTTTTTAATATTTTTTAATTATGAAAGAAGGAAAAGTAAAATTCTTCAATGAATCAAAAGGTTTTGGATTTATCGTTCCGGATGACGGCGGAAAAGACATTTTCGTACATGTCAGCGGATTGAAAGAACAAGTCAAAGAAGGTGATCATGTCACTTACGAAGAGGCTCAGGGTAAAAAAGGCCTGAGTGCAGTAAACGTGAAACTGGCATAAGATCTTCTTATCATTTCCGATTAAAAAGCAAAATTCAAATTGAGTTTTGCTTTTTTTTATTGGTTGAATTTCTGATTCGTTTTCTGTATTATTAAACTGATTTCGAATTGTAAACGGTTTTCTTTGAATTAATTTGATTAATTTTAAAAGCGTTTCATGTTTTAATTCCTGAAATAACCAATTGCAAAAGAAATTATGAGAAATTTAAAAACGATTATCGGGCTTCTGATTCTGAATTTTATAATTTCAAATTTGAATGCGCAAACCGGCCGTATGTATTTCACCGGAGAAACCATTCACTTTGAAAATCCGGTCATAGTTTCAAAAAATGGTTTGGCAGGCGCTATAATTCTGGAAAAGAAGTTTACATCCAATCATTTCAAAACCATGCTGAATCACAAAGATTCATATTTGTTCATCGCAGATATTTATTTTTTTAATGATCTGACCGAAGAAAATTGGAAGCAATTGGATGATGGTTACAAATCCTGCAACAAATATAATGTTGAATACAATCATAGTTTAAAATTAGGAAATATAAAAGATCAGGTGACGGAATATCGGGTCGGGCTGATAGAAGCGGATTATTACAAAGAAAATATGATTTCGACAGAACATTCAAAAACCATATTGAAAAAGGGCAACGGTAAGACATATTATAAATTTGTAATTGCAAATTGTGCACACTAAAATTGCTAATGTATATTTGATCCCTGACTTGATTTTATCCAAAAACATCCGAAAGTGAATAAAAACAAATTGAGAAAATACTGGTACGGTCTTTCTGCCAATCAGCGTTTTATGATTCGAAGACTGTATTATCTGCCGGCTGACAGACTCGATTCCATTACCGGAAAAAGACACAAATATGTGCCGCCGAGAGGTTTGATTTATACCGGTTCTTCGGCGGGATCTGACAAATTCATCAAACAGGGACAGCAGCAGCTCAGCGTACTGAAAGAAACTTCAGATCTGAAACCTGAAGATCGTGTACTCGACATTGGCAGCGGAATCGGGCGGACAGCAATTGCACTCTCCGGTTATCTGAATTCAAAAGGTTCTTATGAAGGTTTTGATGTGGTCAAACTTGGTGTGGACTGGTGCAATTCAAGACTGGGAAAGGATTTCCCGAATTTTAAATTTAAATATGTTCCGCTTTACAACGATCTGTACAATGATTCGGAACAAAAAGCGGATGATTTTGTTTTTCCGTACGAGGCAGATGAATTTGACAAAGTATTTTCTTTTTCGCTTTTCACCCACATGCAACTGACTGAGATTCAAAATTATTTCAGAGAAATTTCAAGGGTTCTCAAAAAAGACGGTCTTGCATTTTCGACCTTTTTTCTGTTTGACGAAAAGGATGAAAGACGAATTGAAAACAACGGCGATTACAGTTTTCCGGTCAGCAGAGAAGGTTACAAACTGATGAGCGATCAGGTGAAATCAGGAAATATTGCCATTCACAAAGACAAACTTTCAAAGATGATGGCAGATGAAGGACTTGAAGTTGTAAAAATCATCGACGGATTCTGGAAAGGTGTGAAATCAATTGAATTTCAGGATATCGTGGTTTTTAAAAGAACTGATTAAAACTTCTTTCAAATGAAAAAAATCAATTCGGTTCAAATCATTCTTTATGTGGAAGACCAAAAAAGAAGCGCCGGGTTTTATTCAAAATTATTCAAAGCCCAACCCGATCTGGATGTGCCCGGAATGACCGAATTCAAACTGACCGACAACTGCAAATTGGGTCTGATGCCCAACAAAGGAATTTCGAAAATACTTTTGGACAAAACGCCAGATCCGGATTTGGGAAACGGAATTCCGAGATGCGAGCTCTATCTGACAGTTGATGATCTTGAGTCTGAATTTGAAAATGCGTTGCAGTCGGGTGCGAAACTGATCAGTCCGCCCGAAGACAGAGATTGGGGCGATCGGGTTTGCTATTTTGCAGATCCAGACGGACATATTATTGCATTTGCAGAAAAATTGAAAATCGATTAATCCGATTCAAAAAAAGATTTTTCCAAAACCGAATTGTCTGCATCATCCACCGAATAATCACCAATTTTGGTTCTTCTCAATTCGGTCAGATAGCCGCCCGAATTCAGTGCCGCACCAAAATCATTGGCAAGCGAACGAATATAAGTTCCTTTGCCGCATTCAACTTCAAATTCAACAAATGGCAGATCGATTTTTGTGATTTTAAACTGATCAATCCTTACTTTCCGAGCTTCGGTTTCCACCTCCTTCCCTGCTCTCGCCAGCTGATACAGACGTTTACCGTCTTTTTTAACAGCAGAATGAATCGGCGGATGCTGATCGATTTCTCCAATGAATTTTTGAGTCATTTGATGGATCAGTTCTTCGGTGATATGATCGATCGGAAAAGTCCGGTCTTCTTCAGATTCAGTGTCAAAAGTCGGTGTGGTCGCGCCCAATTTTATGGTTCCGGTATAGACTTTTGACTGCCCCTGGATTTCGTCAATTCTTTTTGTAAATTTTCCGGTGCAGACAATCAATAGTCCGGTTGCCTTGGGATCGAGCGTTCCGGCATGACCGACTTTTATCTTTTTGATTCCAAATGATTTGCAGATATTCCATCTGATTTTTTTCACCACATCAAATGAAGTCCAGTCGAGCGGTTTGTCAATCAGCAGTATTTTTCCCAGCTGAAGTTCTTCAAGACTGATCATTGATCCTGATTTGAAATCATTACAATTTCGGATTGAGCGCTTTCATCTTTTTGTGTATTCGGATTCTGCCAAAAATAAATCAGCAGCACGATTCCGATGATGATTCGATACCAGCCCCAGGCTTTGAAACCAAATTTGGTCAGCACCGCAATAAAGAATTTGATTGCAATCATTGCCACGATAAACGCAACCACATTTCCGATCAAAAACAGCATGATGTGACTGCTGTCCTGAAGAATCATCTCATATCCTTTTGCTTCGCCGGCGGTTCCTTTTCCCCAGGTTTTCAGAAAGACTGAATACAAAGTCGCTGCTGCCATGGTGGGCACAGCCAGAAAAAATGAAAATTCGGCTGCTGCTTTTCGGCTCAGTCCCTGTGTCATTCCGCCGATGATGGATGCTGCGGAACGGCTTGTACCGGGCATCATGGCAAGACACTGCCAAAAACCGATGGTCAGCGCTTTTTTGTTACTGATTTGTTTTTCGTCTATTATCGTCGGATTTTTAAACCATCTGTCAACAAAGATCAGAACCACTCCGCCCAATACCAAAACGGCCGAAATCGCAATCTGATTGCCGAGTACCGCTTCGATTTTATCATCGAACAGATAACCCAGAACCAGCGCGGGAATCACTGCAATGATCAGTTTGATGTAAAAATTGAAATTTGAAAAATCAAAAAATTTCTTCCAGTAAAGCGCAACCACAGCGAGTATGGCGCCAAACTGGATTGAAATCTGAAACATTTTGAAAAATTCGCTTTCGGGCAGTCCCATCAGCGCAGCTGCAAAACCCATGTGTGCGGTGGATGAGATGGGCAGATATTCGGTCAATCCTTCAACTATGGCGACGATGATCGCTTCAAGTGTATTCATTTGGCTTTCTGTTTGTCCGGATTCATCATGATGGCATATATCTCAATTCCAAAACCGGCAAGAATCACAAAAGGTGCAAGTCTTGTCCTTCTCCATGAGAAAATTCCGTCATTCCAATAGTTCGGATCATAAACACCGTCGGGTCTTGTGTTTGCATCGGGTCCGGTCATCAACAGAAATCCGATCAGTATGACCGCAACGCCGACAAGCATCAGCAGATAATTCTTTTTTGAAAAAAGAAGATTGAATTTTGAATCGATTTCGTTCAGTTTGCTCATCTTTTAATTTTTTATTAATACAGCTGATCGGTGTTCAGTCTCAGATATCTCCAGGTGGCAATTCCGGTGCTGATCAGTGCGATCACAACACCGACAACGACCAGAATCAGCATCAGATAATAATATTCATTGTGCCAGAACGGAAGATTGACCAGTGATGCAAAATAATACCAGAGAAAACCGAGTATGATGATGGCCAGAATCGCGCCCAGCAGTCCGAGCAGCGAGCTTTGAAACAGGAAGGGTTTGATGATAAATCTTCTTCTTGCGCCCACCAGCTGCATGGTTTTGATGCTGAATCGTTTTGCAAAAATCCTCAGTCGGATCGAGTTGTTGATCAGTACCATTGCGATGACCAAAAAGATACCGGCGAGTATCATCAGCCAGAAACGAATCCGGTCGATGTTGTTGTAAACCGTCGTCATCAGTTCGTCGTCGTTGACCACATCGCTGATGATCGGATCTGCGCCGAGCAGCGTCTTGATGCTGTCCACCTGCGCCGGATTGACAAAATCGGGCTGCAATGTAATCAGCGCCGAGGCCGGAAATATATTGGCTTCAAAAATATCGTTGTCACTGATTCCAAGTTCCTTTTTGGCGATATCAGATGCTTTTTCTTTTGAAATGTATTCTACTTTTTTTACAAAAGCATGTTTGATTTTGAGCGAATCGATAAACTGCTGTTGTCTCTCCAATTCCTTGTCCTGCAGTCTTGGGTCGTATTCGTCATTGAAAAATGCCTCGACTTTGAGCTGTTCTTTGATGTAATCCGCATAACTCTTTGCGTTGACCAGGATCAGGCCAAAGAGACCGAGCAGAAAAAGAACAAGTGCAATACTGATGATTACCGTAATATTTGACGATCTGAGCCGTCCTCTGTCCAATTTGTCGCCCTGTTTTGACATCTGTTTTTTAATTTGGGGCTAAGGTATAAAAAATTCCTGCTTCAGTTATTCAGGAATAATTCACAAATGTTAAACATTTGCTAAATAAGTCCGTTGATGATAAAACGATGAAAAATGGTTTTCAGTATTTGCGGGTGAAATCTAATATGAGTTTAAGAAATAATTCACAGCGAATTCAAATCCTTTTTGTCATATTTGCATTGAAAAAAATAAATTCAATGTCAGATTTGCTTGTTTCAAAAGGAATCACAAAACAGTTCGGAACCAAAGTCGCACTCAATAATTTTGATCTGAATATTCCCGAAGGCTCGATCTACGGGCTGCTCGGACCCAACGGCGCCGGAAAAACCACTTTTCTGAGAATCATCAATCAGATTACCGCTGCCGACAAAGGCGAAATCACGATTCAGGGAAAACCGCTCGACAAAAGCATCATTCCGCTGGTCGGTTATATGCCCGAAGAACGCGGTCTGTACAACAATATGAAGATCGGCGAACAGGCGCTTTATTTTGCAAAACTCAAAGGCCTTTCAACCGCAGAAGCTCACAAAAAAACAAAATACTGGTTTGAAAAACTGGGCATTCAGGAATGGTGGAACAAAAAACTGACAGAGCTGTCAAAAGGTATGGGTCAGAAAGTTCAGTTTGTCATCACTGTGCTGCATGAACCCAAACTATTGATTTTTGATGAACCTTTCAGCGGTTTTGATCCGGTCAATGCAAAACTGATTGCAAACGAAATCATTGAGCTGAGCAAAAAAGGTGCGACCATTATTTTTTCGACCCACCGTATGGAATCGGTTGAGGAAATGTGCGATCATATCGCGCTGATCAATCAGTCAAACAAGATATTGGACGGCGAAATCAATCAGATCAGACATCAGTTCAAATCCGGAAAATATTTTGTCGAAATCGATCAGGCAACAAAGGACGGCTGGTCAGAATTCAATTCGAATTTTGAAGTCGAAACGATTGCAGAAACCGAAAACTCACTGAGTTTCAATATCAGAAAACCTGACGATATGAACTCAAACCAACTGCTGTCAAGGATCTCATCACTCGGTCACATTACCCAGTTCAGAGAAAACATTCCGTCGATGAATGAAGTGTTTATCAGAGCGGTCAGTTCAAATTAAAATCAATCACCGACAAATTAAATCAAAAAGAAAATGAATCAGATACTCTTAGTCGCAAGCCGTGAATTTATGGCCCAGGTGAAGAACAAAACCTTCATCATCATGACATTTCTGTCACCTTTGATCATCGTCGGAATCATCGGGATCATCGCCTGGATGATGTCTGCCAATTCGGATCAGAAAAGCATTGCGGTAGTAGATCAGAGCGGTGAATTTGTCACTTCGCTCGCTTCAAACGACAATGTGATTTATAATTTCTATCCGGCAAAAGACATTCAGGGAATCAAAGACACGCTGACCGACAGCAAATATCTGAATGCGCTGCTCGTCATTCCCCAGTTTGACAAAAACGATTTCAGCAGTCTCAACAATGGAATCGAACTGGTCACCAACGGAAATATGGGTGTGACTTTCAAAGAAGGTCTTGAATCAAAAATCAACAAAAGGATCGAAGATCTGAAAATGGAAAATGCGGGTGTGTCCGAAGATCAGCTCAAAGGACTGAAATCAAACATCAGCATCAAAACCTTTAATCTGAAAGACAGCAATGGCGGTGAAAACGGCGAAGGAAGCGATTATCTGAAATTTGGGCTGGCAATGTTTCTGGCTTATATCACATTTACTTTTATCATGATTTACGGTGTAAAAATCATGAGAAGTGTGGTGGAAGAAAAAAATAACCGTGTGGTTGAAATCATCATTTCATCGGTCAAACCTTTTAATCTGATGATGGGTAAAATACTCGGGACCACCTTTGTTGCGCTGCTTCAGTTTTTGGTTTGGATCATGATGGGACTGACTTTGGTGATCGGCGGCTCCGCCTTTCTGAGTTCAAAAATCAAAATGCCGACCGAAACCATGAGCGGATCTGCACAACAGATGCTCGATCAGAATCCCGAGTGGATGACCGATACCCAGAGTATTCTCAACTCAATGCTCGATCTGAATTATCCGCTGATTTTGATTTTGTTTTTGATTTACTTTCTGTTGGGCTATCTGTTTTACAGTTCTGTATTTGCGGCCATCGGTTCGGCGGTTGACAATGAGGCGGACACCCAACAGTTTACATTTTATCCGATTTTCCCAATGATCATCGCAATGTACGGCAGTATGACCGCACTCGACAACCCGGACGGGCCGGTGTCTTTCTGGCTGTCGATGATTCCGCTGACTTCACCAATCTCAATGGTCGTCCGACTGCCTTTTGGTGTGGAATGGTGGGAAATCGCACTGTCGCTCACACTGCTGATCGGCACCATGCTGCTGATGGTTTTCCTGGCTTCAAAGATATACAGAGTCGGAATTTTGATGTATGGCAAAAAAGCTTCTTTCAAAGAAATGTGGAAATGGATGAGGTACTCTAATTGAGTTTCAGGTTTCAAGTTTCAGGTTAGAATTTAGAAGTTAGACATTGAGACGATAGACTTTTAGACGTTAGACTTTTAGACGTTAGACTTTTTTTG
>JACFND010000063.1 GCA_019455045.1 Flavobacteriia bacterium | reverse complement strand
TTTAGAGAAAAAACACAACAAAAAAAGGGGTGTCCGACTTTTCGGACACCCTCTTCACAAGTTGTAATAATGAAAATGTTTTGGCATTGTTTTTTGGCGCGAAGCAATCCAAAAACTGTGACAAAACATTGGACCTGAAGGCCGATTGAAAGTATTAAGATTTAAATGAAATTAATATAATGGGGCTGAAGCCCACTCGAAGTGAATGTCTTTTGGTCCGGCAATGCTATAAATTTGGAACAGTTGATTGAAATAAAGAAAATCACAGGATTTTGTAGGATTTCGAGTGACACTGGGAAAATAAATAAAATGAGTTCAGTTGACTTAATTTTTCCAAAGTTTGAAACTTTGGAAAAGTTTTCTAAATAGGAATTGAATCTTTAAATATTTGATTTCTCCGAATTCATTTCAGTCATCATTACTTTGGTATAAAGTCGTAAATTTGCAACTTATGAGCAATACTGACAATTGGATGAGAACCATCGGGAAACCGCTGATCATAGCAGGACCCTGCAGCGCAGAAACCGAAGAACAGATGATGGAAACCGCCGCAAGGATCGATCCGTCCTATGTGCAGGCATTTCGTGCAGGCATCTGGAAACCGAGAACCAAACCCAATTCTTTTGAAGGTGTGGGTGCCATCGGTCTGAAATGGCTGTTGCGTGTCAAACAGGAATTCGGTTTCAAAACCGCTGTTGAAGTTGCCAATTCAAAACATGTGAAACTTGCGCTCGATCATGATGTGGACATCCTTTGGATCGGTGCCAGAACTACGGTCAATCCTTTTACAGTACAGGAAATTGCTGAAGCGCTCAGAGATACCGATAAAACAGTAATGGTCAAAAATCCGGTCAATCCGGATCTTGAATTGTGGATCGGTGCAGTCGAAAGACTTCAGGGTCAAAACATCAAAAACATTGCTGCTGTCCACAGAGGTTTTTCGACCTACAAAAAAACAAAATACAGAAACAATCCGCAGTGGCAGATTGCATTTGACTTTATGAACCGCATGCCCGACATACCGATGATCTGCGATCCTTCCCATATTTGCGGCAACCGCGAAGGGATAGCCGAAACCGCACAGCTCGCATTCAATTTTGAATACGACGGACTGATCATTGAAACCCACTGCAATCCGGACTGTGCCCTGAGCGATGCAAAACAGCAGATCACGCCCGAACGGCTGACCGAGATCCTGAAAGAACTCGAACTCAGAAAAAGCGATGATGAAGATGCAGTCTATCATTCAAATCTGACAAGACTTCGGGGCGAGATCGATGAAACCGATCAGATGATCATCGATTCTATATCGCAGCGAATGATCATTTCGGCTCAGATCGGTGAACTGAAAAAGGAACACAATGTGGCAATCTTTCAGGCGGAAAGATGGAATCAGATCAGACAGAAGGCGGTTGAAAGAGGTGCCAAACTCGGTTTGTCCGAAGAATTTATTGACAAACTGCTCAAGGCGATCCATCAGGAATCGATCAATCATCAGAATCTGATCATGAATAAAAATCATATCTCATCCGAATGAAGGCCAGAGTTGTCAAATCTACAGGCAGCTGGTATCTGATCCGACCCGAATCGGGTGAAATCATAAAGGCAAGAATCAGAGGGAAATTCAGACTTGATAAAATACAGCACACCAATCCGGTGGCAGTCGGCGATCTGGTTGAATTTGAAATCGGAAAGGACGGTGAAGCTGTGATTTCAAAAATTGAAGAAAGAAAAAATTACATCATCCGCAGATCGGTCAATCTGTCCAAAAAGACACATATCATCGCATCCAATATCGATCGTGCTTTTTTGGTTGCAACTCTGGACAATCCGAGGACTTCACACGGATTTATCGACCGCTTTCTGGTGACCGCAGAGGCTTATCACATACCGGCAACGCTGGTCATCAACAAGATGGATGCCTATGATGATGAACTGCTCAAAGAAGCAAATGAACTCAAAAAACTGTATGAATATATCGGTTATGAAGTCATTGAGGTTTCGGCTTTCAGGGGTGACAACATCGAACAACTCAAATCTGAACTGAAAGGAATTATTTCACTTTTCTCGGGTCATTCGGGTGTCGGCAAATCGACTTTGATGAATCTGCTCAATCCCGAACTGAAGATCAAAACTGCGGAAGTTTCAGATTTCAACAAAAAAGGACAGCACACGACCACCTTTGCAGAAATGCACGAATGGCCTTTTGGCGGATACTGCATCGATACGCCGGGCATCAAAGAATTTGGTCTGGCCGAAATGGAACCCGAAGAAGTCGGTGATTATTTTCCCGAAATCAGAGAGCTGAAAACAGCATGCAGATTTGACAACTGTATGCATCTGAGCGAGCCGGGCTGCGCAGTCCGTGAGGCGGCCGAATCCGGAAAAATGGCAGTAAGCAGATATGAGAGCTATCTCGATTTTGTTGAGGAAATCGGTTGACAGATAAATAAAAGCTGCCCGAAAGCAGCTTTGTATATTTTTGATTTTTATTGTCTATTCAAACTTAAGCGAGAATACAAATATCCTGGACGAAAGCGATTTGAGCGAACCTGCCCATTGCGGATTGGTACCCGGATTGTCCTGCACCAGCTCGTTGTTGAAAAGGAAGATTCCTTTGATTGAAGGTGTGAGTTTGAAACGTCTGAGATTCAGTTCGACACCCATTTCCACCTGCCAGTTGAAATTGTGGGTTTTCATTCTGAAGATATCCTCCTGGTTGTCCTCTTTTTTCTTTTCGTTTGACTGCAGATTGACCATATAGCCGACACCTCCCTGTATATAAGGTCGGGTGTTCACCCATCTGTCACCATGCAGTTTCAGCAAAATCGGAATATCCACATAGGTGGTTTTGACCTCTCTGACGCTGTCCGCGCCCGAAGCGATGTTTCCGAAATACAGTTCTCTTTCGGCGAAATGTACAGCCGGTTCAAGCTTCAGATCAAAATAGTCATGGAGTTTCATTTTTCCCATCAGACCAACCGTAAATCCCATCTTGTTCTTCTGTCTCAGATAGATCATCCCCTGATCGTTTACGCCGCTGTCATCGGGAACCACCTTGAAAAGCATCAGATTGGTACCCAAAAAGTAGCCCCAGCTGAAAGGTTTTTCATCAAAATCCTCTCTGTACCACATCTTCTCGGTTTTTGGGCGAAACTGACCAAAAGCCTGAAGCGTCAGAGTGAACAGGATTAGCACTAAGAATTTTTTCATATACCTCTACTTAACGAAATATTTAGTGTTTTATTTTAAGCTTGCATAAATGCTTGAGATTCCAAAAGTAAGTTTTTTATCGGTAGTTTTAATAAAATTTGAGTTTTTTAGAATTTTTTTCATTTCCTCACCATACGGAAAAGCCTTTACCGACTCCGGCAAGTAAGTATATGCACTTTTGTCTTTCGAAATCTTTTTTCCGATCATCGGCAGTATGTTTTTTGAATAAAAACCGTACAGCTGTTTCATCGGAAAGGATTGCGGCTGCGAAAATTCGAGGATTACAAATTTTCCGCCCGGTTTGAGCACCCGATAAATTTCATCCAGTCCCTTTTTCAGATTTTCAAAATTTCTGACACCAAAAGCCACCGTGATACAGTCAAAACTGTTGTCTTCAAACGGCATTTTTTCGGCATCTCCCTGTATCATTTCGATTCGGTTTTCCAGATTCTGTTCTTTGATTTTTTGTCTTCCGACCTCGAGCATACCCGCCGAAAGATCAAATCCGGTGATTTTTGCATCGGTTGCTTTTGCCATCATAATCGCAAGATCGCCGGTTCCGGTTGCAATGTCGAGCACCGTTTTTGGATTTTGATTTTTGATGATTTTGACCACTTTCTTTCGCCAGCCGACATCGATTCCCATCGAAAGGATGTGGTTGAGTTCGTCATATTTGCCCGAAATATTGTCAAACATCTGTTCGACCTGCTCTTTTTTGGTCAGATCCGAATCAGAATATGGTTTTACTGTGCTCATAAGTGGACAAATTTAATGATTTTGTTTCAGCTGTCGGTTTGGATGCCCGATAATTTATTCCGATTTTGGCGGAAGCCCCGCGAAAGCCGTTCAATAATTTAAAAATAAAATTTTCTGATTGATCAAATAATTGTACATTTGCACCCGCATACATAAAAATCATTAAATAATATTGGCATGTATTTAACAACAGAAAAAAAAGAAGAAATTTTTGCAAAACACGGAAAATCAGCTGCTGATACCGGTTCTGCCGAAGGCCAAATCGCCTTGTTCACCTACCGAATCAATCATTTGATCGGACATTTGAAAATCAACAAAAAGGATTTCAACACCGAAAAAGCGCTGGTTCGACTGGTGGGTAAAAGAAAAAGATTACTTGATTATTTAAAAGCCAAGGACATCGAAAGATATCGTGCAATCATTGCAGAGCTTGGTCTTCGTAAATAAAACAAATTCAAATCTTATAAAAAGGCAATTGCGAGATTGCCTTTTTTGTTTTTTTACTGTTGGAATCAAAGCCGGTTGCGGCTCGACAAAATTGAATTATAGAAAGACTATAAATATCCGGTGAGACAAACGGTCTTGCCAAGACGAATTAAAATTTATTAAACAAATGATTCCACAAGCAATCAAAGAAACGATTACACAGGCAGACGGCCGTGAAATCACGATTGAAACCGGAAAGCTGGCCAAACAGGCAAACGGCTCTGCGGTTGTAAGAATGGGTGACACCATGCTGTTGGCAACAGTGGTAGCCAATCAGGACGCAAACGAAGGAGTTGATTTCCTTCCGCTGACAGTAGATTACAGAGAGAAATTTTATGCCGGCGGAAGAATCCCCGGTAATTTTTTCAGAAGAGAAGCAAGACCTTCGGACGAAGAAATCCTGACCATGCGTCTGGTGGACAGGGTACTCAGACCTTTGTTCCCCGAAGATTTTCATGCCGAAGTTCAGGTGATGATCTCACTGATTTCATACGACAAAGATGTAATGCCCGATTCGCTTGCAGGTCTTGCGGCATCGGCAGCCATCGCAGTTACAGATATTCCGTTCAACGGACCGATGTCTGAGACAAGGGTGATCCGTATTGACGGCGAGCTGATGGTCAATCCGAGTTTCGAACAGCTCAAAAAAGCAGACATCGACATCATGGTCGGTGCTACTAAATCTTCTATCGTAATGGTGGAAGGCGAGATGAATGAAATCTCTGAAAGCGAAATGCTCGAAGCAATCACATTTGCACACCAAGAAATCAAAAAACAAATTGAAGCTCAGGAAAGACTGGCCGAAAAATGCGGTAAGTCGCTTCCAAAAAGAGAATACAGCCACGAAGTTCATGACGAGGAAATCCGCGAAAAAGTGTGGAAAGAATGTTATGACAAAGTGTATGATGTGGCAAAACACCCGTCAGGAAAAGAAGAGAGAGCCGAAAAATTTCAGGCGGTACTCGACGAATTTCTGGCTCAGTATGTAGAAGATCCGGAAGAACTCGAAAGAGTGACACCCTTTGCAAAAACATATTATCACGATGTTGAAAAAGAAGCGATGCGTCAGATGATCCTCAATGAGGGTGTGCGTCTGGACGGCCGTAATCCGAAACAGATCAGACCGATCTGGTGTGAAGTGGATTATCTGCCGGGTTCACACGGTTCTGCGATTTTCACCAGAGGTGAGACCCAGTCACTGTCTGCGCTGACACTCGGTTCTTCAAAAGATGCAAATATGATCGACAGCGTGGTGACTCAGCACGACGAGAAATTCTTTTTGCACTATAATTTCCCGCCATTCTCAACCGGTGAAGCAAGACCGCTGAGAGGAACCTCAAGAAGAGAAGTCGGCCACGGAAATCTGGCACAGAGAGCGCTGACCTGGACACTGCCCGACGATTATCCTTATACCGTACGTCTGGTTTCCGATATACTCGAATCAAACGGTTCGTCTTCAATGGCAACCGTTTGTGCATGTTGTCTGGCGCTGATGGACGGTGGTGTACAGATCAAAAAACCGGTATCGGGTATTGCAATGGGTCTGATTACTGATCAGAAATCAGGCAAGTGGACCGTATTGTCAGACATCCTTGGAGACGAGGACCATCTGGGCGATATGGACTTTAAAGTAACCGGAACCAAAGAAGGAATCACTGCCTGTCAGATGGATATCAAAATTCAGGGTCTGACAATGGACATCCTTGAGCAGGCGCTGGAACAGGCAAAAGAAGGTAGAATCCATATCCTTGGCGAGATGATGAAAACATTGTCCGAACCAAGACCTCAATTGAAACCGAACGCACCGAAACTGGTTACTGTGACCATTCCGAAAGAATTTATCGGAGCTGTCATCGGACCGGGCGGTAAAATCATTCAGGAACTTCAGAAAGAAACCGAAACCACGATTTCGATCGAAGAGAATGAAGAATTCGGTGTGGTTGAAATCGCAGGTGTTGATCAGGCAGGTATTGATGCGGCTATCGAAAGAATCAGGCAGATCGCATTTGTTCCCGAAGTGGGCGAAACCTATGATGCAGTTGTGAAATCAATCAAACCTTTTGGCGCATTTGTTGAAATTTCAAAAGGAACCGAAGGTCTGGTTCATATTTCTGAAATTGAACACAGAAGACTGAATACGGTAGAAGAAGTCCTAAAACTCGGCGACAAAATCAAGGTGAAACTGATGGGTTACGACGAAAAAGGAAAAATGAAGCTTTCAAGAAAAGCGATTCTTCCAAAACCGGAGAAAAATCAGGAATAAACATTAAGCCAACTGAATAATTCAGTTTGTTATACTGCAAAAAACGCCTCCTTTCGGAAGCGTTTTTTTCTTTTTGGGACAATTTTAAATCATCTTAATTTTATTTATATTTACACAATTCGAAAACCGATATGGCAATCGAAGCTCTTGAAATTAAAATTTTTAAAACTCAATCAATATGAAAAAAATTCTCATCGGCACTTTTTGTGCTGCGCTGATGTTCTCATGCGGAAAAGACAATCCGGTCAGCAAAAAAATCGAACAGGCAAAAGAGGCAAAAGAAAATATTTCAAATGCCGGCAAAGTGATCAAAGAATCACAAAACTTTCAGCAGGACTTTGAAAGACTATCTGCTTTGGAACCGCTGACCAATGCCGAATTCAAGGAATGGATGCCCGAAGAAGTCAACGGGATGAAAAGAAATTCTTTTAAAGCCGGCGAAACTGCTATGCTTCAGATTTCTTCGGCAGAAGCAGGTTTTTCTGACGAAGAAAAGACAAAAAGATTCAGCGTGACCGTCACAGACGGAGCCGGCGCAATGGGTGCATCTGCGATTTCGGGCCTGTCGATGTCTCTGAAAATGAGCATGGAGGAAGAAGACGAATCGGGTTACAAAAAGACGATGGACAAAAATGGCGTTCGTGCGATGGAGGAATATAGAAACGAAAACACAAAAATTCAGCTGATTGCAAAAGGCAGATACTGGGTGGAAGCGACCGGCGACAATATGACGCCCGAAGAAACCTGGAAAGCTGTCGACGCACTCAAACTCGATAAACTTCCGGATTAATTTTTTTGGTTAATTTTTGATCTGAAATGATTCTCAGCTGATAAACAGCTGAGTCAGTGTGTAAATCGCCAGTCCGACCAGACCGCCGACGATGGTGCCGTTGACCCGAATCCACTGCAGATCTTTTCCGACCTCAAGTTCGAGTTTTCGGCTCAGCTCGTCACCTTTCCATTGGGAAACGGTGGAGCTGATCAGTTTTTCGGCTTCGTCACGATTTTTCAAAATCATCCGATAAGCGAAATGACGGATCCAGCCGTTGATTCGTTTGCCGAGTTCGGGATCGTTTGACAGATTTTCAGACAGTTTTTGAATGTTTCGGTCAAAATAATTTTTGAGCATCGAGTCTGATTCTTCCAGATTTTCGAGCAGCATCTGTTTGATCGTCAGCCAGAGATCATGCACATAAGGCTGAAGATTCTCAGTATTGATCAGTTCGGTTTTCAGCCGGTCAAATTTTTGATTCCATTCATCCGAAATCAAAAGCTTTTCTGCAAAATCATCCAGACCGGATTCAATTTTCTTTCTGACAAAATGATCAGGATTGTTTTGAATTTCTTCAATGAATTTCTCCAATCCGACAATGAGTTCTTTTGAAATCTTTTTGCCGGCAAGAAATGCAATAAACGGCCGATTTTCCGAAATCTTTTCTCTGATCAGCTGCTGACTTTCATTGACATAATTTTTGATCTGTGGCAGCAGATTGTCGATCAGCTTGTTGTGTTCATTGTTTTCAATCATATAATGAATTCCCGCCGAAGCGATCTTCTGATAATCCACTGATTGCAGCAGTTCAATGCTTTTCTTATTCAGAAATTCTTCAACTTCGGAATCTTCCAGATCGAGTATGATTTTTTTGATCAGACCAAAACTTTCCTGCTGAAGCACCTCTCTGTTGTGCTCTTTTTTCAGCCAGTCGGCAACGATTTTGACTACATCCAATTTTTCGATATAGGGTCTGATATTTTCGGGATTCAGGAAATTTTCTTTTACAAATCTCCCCAAGTTATCGCCCAAATCTTTTTGTTTTCTTCTGATCAGATTGGTATGCGGAATCGGCAGCCCCAACGGATGACGAAACAGTGCGGTCACCGCAAACCAGTCGGCAAGCGCACCGACCATTCCGGCTTCCGAAAAAGCTTTGACATATCCGATCCAGCCTGCGGACGAATGATGCTGAAGCCAGACCATCAGTCCGTAAATCAATGCCATCAGAAAAAACAGACCGGTGGCGATCAGTTTGTGTTTTCTCAGCTGTTTCTCTTTGATTGAAGTCATTTGAATCGGTTTGGAATGATTATAAAGTTAATTGATATTTTGTTTCAAGTCGTCATCGAGTTTATCGAAGGGCAAGCTTTTTTGAAACATTAAGGTATTAAGAATTATTAAGTTCCATTAAGAAAGATCTTCCATCTTCCATCTTCCATCCCCCATCTTCCATCCTACA
>JACFND010000008.1 GCA_019455045.1 Flavobacteriia bacterium | reverse complement strand
AAACAAGTTTTTGACTTTCAGAAAATAAAAATGTCCCGCACTGCCGTGCGAGACATTTTGTTTTGTCGGGGCGACTGGATTCGAACCAGCGACCCCCAGCACCCCATGCTGATACGCTACCAGACTGCGCTACGCCCCGAATAAGGCTGCAAATTTAGCACAATAGTTTAATTGTACAAAGCGTATTCAATTAAGTTTTTAAGATGCTGGAACCGAAGTTCTGATTCAATTTATTTTGTCAATTCAAAATAGGGCTCGGTTGTGTTGTCACCCAATTCCCACACCAATTCATCATTGAGCCAAAGTGTATTCTGTATGACCCCATTTTCTGTTCTTTGAAACGAAGCCCTGATCGTATCGGTGTCTTCATCATTCCATTTGATATAAGTAATCGGATATTCTTCTGTCTCTGAACTGTTTAGAATAACGGCTGTTCTGTACTCATTTGCATGCTTATAAATGTAGTATCCTCTCGGATTGTCCATGTTCTGATTATACACCTCTTGAACTTCACCATTAATCAGATAAAAAACCCGGAAAGCAGAAGTGTCCCAATGATCTGAATTATCGGGATCCAAAAGATCTTCACCATCCGTATTGAAGATTCCAAATTCTGCTCCCGAAGAAATAATATAAGAGTTAGAATTTGAATCATCTGAATCGCTGCATCCGATAAAAAGGATTGCTGTCAGGATTAAAAATAGATTTTTCATAATGATTGAGTTTATACAAATGTTTGGTACACAACAAAAATAAAGCAAATTTTTTTTGTACACAACAAAAGAAAACTCTTAAACAACCAAAGTTCCTATTTGGAATTTATTTAACCTTATTCCATTAGTAACCAAAATAGTGCATACAGAATCTGACCTTATTGCATGATTGATGACTTAGCTGTTTAAAATGAAGAATTGATGATTTTTTAAACTGATATTTTTAATGATTTCATTTCCAATATCAGAGCTAACTAAGCTCAATTCAATTGAATTATAAATGAAAACATCCGGTCTGATGGTTTTCAAACACAGCTTTCATTATTTTTGTATTTAAAATCAGAATTATGCCGCTTCAAAGAATCAATCCGGTGCAGACAAAAGCCTGGGAAAAACTTGAAAAACATTATAAGGAAACTGCAGGCAGTTCGCTGAGAGAACTGTTCAAAGACCCGAACCGTTTTCAGAAATTCCATATCCGGTTTGATGATTTGCTGCTCGATTATTCAAAAAATCTGATCGACGATGAAACCATGAATCTGCTGATTGAACTGGCTGAAGACTGTAAACTGAATTCTGCAATCGAAAAGATGTTCACCGGTGATCGGATCAATGAGACCGAAGACCGTGCTGTGCTTCATACCGCATTGAGAAACCGCAGCAATCAGCCGGTTATCGTTGACGGAAAAGATGTGATGCCAGAAATTAATTCTGTACTCAATCAGATGAAATTATTTTCCGAAAAAGTGATTTCTGGCGAATGGAAAGGTTTCAGCGGAAAGGAAATTACGGATGTGGTCAATATCGGTATCGGCGGTTCTGATCTGGGTCCGGTGATGGTGACCGAAGCTTTGAAACATTACAAAACCCGGCTGAATCTTCATTTTGTTTCAAATGTGGATGCCACTCATATTGCTGAGACATTTAAAAAAGTCAATCCCGAAACCACCTTATTTATCATTGCATCAAAAACTTTTACGACCCAGGAAACCATGACCAATGCGCATACTGCGCGTGAATGGTTTTTAAATTCCGGTGCGGCCGAAAAAGACATTGCAAAACATTTTGTTGCACTTTCGACCAATTCTGCAGAAGTTGAAAAATTTGGAATCGATCCTGAAAATATGTTCAGATTTTGGGATTGGGTGGGCGGACGTTATTCGCTTTGGAGCGCAATCGGATTGAGCATCTGTCTGGCGGTTGGATTTGAAAATTTTGAAAAACTGCTGGAAGGCGCACATCAGATGGACAATCATTTCAGAAATTCTGATTTCAGAGAAAATATTCCGGTGATTCTGGCGCTGATCGGGATTTGGTACAATAATTTTTTTGGTGCCGAAAGCGTTGCAATTCTTCCGTATGAACAGTATCTCAGTCGTTTTCCGGCTTATTTTCAGCAGGGAGACATGGAGAGCAACGGCAAATCGACCGGACGAGATCGAAAACATATTTTTTATCAGACCGGACCGATCATCTGGGGTGAACCCGGAACAAACGGTCAGCACGCATTTTATCAGCTGATTCATCAGGGTACAAAACTGATTCCGTGTGATTTTTTGGCCGGCGCCAATTCGCTGAATCCGTTGGGAGATCATCATCAGAAACTGATTTCGAATTTCTTTGCACAGACAGAAGCACTTGCTTTTGGAAAGACCGAAGAAGAGGCTGTAGAGGAATTGAAACAGGAAGGAAAATCCGGAAAAGAGATTGAATTTTTGAAGTCTTTTAAAATTTTTGCAGGAAACAGTCCGACAAATTCAATTTTGTACAATCTTTTAACACCAAATACGTTAGGGAAATTAGTGGCGATGTATGAACACAAAATTTTTGTTCAGGGAGTGATTTGGAACATCTTCAGTTTTGACCAGTGGGGCGTTGAGCTCGGAAAAAAACTGGCAAAAAAAATACTTCCCGAATTGGAATCAGACGAAAAAATAAGTTCACACGATTCGTCCACAAACGGACTGATCAATGCATATAAAGAATTACGGAAGAGGAATTAATGTTTGGTTTTTGCTGATTGGCGCATTTTGTTTTGGTCAGTACAGAGCTGCCGATTATGAGCTGATCGGTAATGTGAAAAGCATGAGTTCGGTGACCCGGATTTATAATCAGCCCAATTCTACGGCGGTTTCCGGATTTTTGGACAGTGAACAGTTTGACTCGATCTATCTGAAATTTGACCAAAGAAAATATCTGACTTTAAGAGAAAATTATCTGGATTACAGAGGCCGGCTCGGGATTTTTGACCGCACGGTTTATTGGTACAATCCTTCACAGCAGATTGAAAAACTGGAAAACATTCTGATTCAGAACGGTGAAGAACCCAGAAAAGTGGCACAGCGAAAGATATTTTATTATCTGAAAAATCAGCTAGTCAGAACAGATGAATACAATTTCGGACGGACTTCAAATCAGCATTGGGTAGTCAATTCGGTGTACAGCGGAAATCGGCTGAAAGAAAAGGTCTTTTGGATGGATGATGCAATTTTTTCAACCACCGCTTATGAATTTGACAGCAATCACAATCCGGTTTCTGAAAAGACGGTTCACAACAACGGTCAGCAGGGACTGGTTAAAATTTATCAAAATAATTCGGCGGGAATGCCGTTAAAAATAATAAGCCGTTCGGGCAACAAAGAAACGGTCGAAACTATTGAGTACGGTTCTGACTATCCGTCCAAAATTTCAGTGAAAGATGATACCGAGAATTTGGTAAAATTGATCCTTTATGACCCAAATGGCAGGATTTTTGAAATAAGGAGATTCAACTACCAATCCAACAATACCGACATTTATAATTTTGAATATCAATATGATTCGAACAACAATTGGACGAATTGTATCATTAAAAAGAATCGAATACCGGCCTTTATAATTTCGAGAGAAATCAGGTATTATTAATAAAAACAATTAAAAAAATGGAAACAGAGGAAATTCAAAACTATTCCGGTTCAGAAGAACCGAAGCAGTCAGGAAACAGGAAGAGCGGGCAGGCGATTATGATAGCGCTGGCGGTATTGCTTTTGGGAAGCTTGGGATTCAATATTTATCAGTTTACCCAGCAGAAAAAAAGTGACGAGGAAATTCAATTGGTGAATGTAAATTTAAAGGATACTGAAAATGCGCGGGTTGAACTTCAAAGACAGTTTGACGATCTGACCTACGATTATGATCAGACAAAAGCGCAGCTGGCTATGAGAGATTCAACACTGAGCGCGCGTGATTCTGAAATTGCGGAAAAGCGAAATGAGATTCAGTCGCTGCTGAGCAAAAAGAATGCAACCGAAGGCGAACTGGCAAAAGCTCAGAAACTGATCAACTCGCTGAATACCGACATCAACCGTTACAAACAGGAAATCGCAGTACTTCAGGCACAGAACGATTCGCTCCTGATTGCAAACGATACACTTCATGTTCAGCAGGAAAGAATGAGCGGACGACTTGTGGCTGAAACCAGCAGAGCGGATGAAAATGAGCGAAATCTGAGAAGCACTTTCTCAATTTCCAACTATAAAATCACGGGTCTGAAGGTGAAAAACAGCGGTAAGGAAGTTGAAACCGAAAAAGCAAAACGTATTGACAAACTGAGAGTGAGCTTTGATCTGGATCCCAACCAGTATGCTGAAACCGGCGAAAAAGAAATCTATATTGCGATTTTCAAACCGGACGGCAAATTGGGCAAATTCAAAAATGCAACTCCCGGACAGCTTGAGACCTGGGCAAACGGATCGGTTGATTATTCCGATAAAGTGAATTTCAACTATACCCAGGGAACCAAACAGAATATCACTTTTGACTGGGAAGAATATGATTTTCCAAAAGGAATTTACAAGATTGATCTGTACCAAAACGGTATGAAGATCGGACAGAAATCTTTGGAACTGAAATAATTCAAAACCTTATATAATTGAAAAACCGATGTACTGAATAGCGCATCGGTTTTTTTGTGTTTTGTAATTTTTCAAATCATTTAAAACCAACCGACAATGCGATTTTTTCGCCGTAATCCAATGCTTCTTTTCTGTCTTCTGATTTTGCAGTGATTTTGACTTCAAACAGTTCATTGCTAAAATCATTTTTCATAAAATAAAACATGATCGAATTGATGCCTTCAAATATCTCGGAGATCTTATATCTCAGTGTCTTTCCGTTTTTCTGATAAACCTTGTGATCAATCAGTTTGTATGCATCTTCAAGACCGAGATTCTGACCGCCCACGGTTTCCACAGAAAGCTGATAAGCTTCGTCTATACTGACTTTTGAATCGTTTGTATATTTGCTGACTGCAATAGCAATCCCTTTGTTTGAATCAATGGTGCAAATCGCTATAAATTGGATGAACGGATTGTGTTCATTCATCAAATCAAGAAGTTCCTGATCTCTGACTTCACAGCCGGCCGGCAGTTTAAATTTAAAATTTCCGTTATCTGCCGAATGACTGACCATTTGCTGTCCGTTCAGAAAAGAACAGAAAAACAAAATCGGGATGAAGATGGGTAATAGTGTTTTCATGATTTAATTTTTAGTATTTAATTTTTTGGAAGATTGATTTCATAAATTTTTGACCAGAGTTTTCCGGTCACCAGCAGTTTGCCGTCATAAAATGCAATTCCGTTCAGCACATCATCGCTGCCGTTTGCTTCATTGAGCTCTTTCAGATCGTAATATTTTTCAACTCTGCCCGATTCGGGATTGATGACCAGCAGATAGGAAGTCTGCCAGACGTTGGCAAAAATCTTTCCGCCGATGTATTCCAATTCGTTGATCTGATCATAAATCGAAACATTTCCGACTACCTGAATCTGTCTTTTGAAATTCAAATTTTCATCAAAGAAATACAAATCCTGAGAACCGTCGCTGGCGATCAGCTGTTTTCCGTCAGAGGTCAGACCCCAGCCTTCCCTGAGTTCGGCAGGCATCTGAATGGTTTGTTTTAATTCAAGTGAATTGGCATCAAAAACAAAAACTTTTCTTTCGCGATAAGTCAGCTGATAAATTTTATCATTGAGCAGTGCACAGCCTTCCGCAAAAATATTGCCATCCAATCTTTTCTCCTGTACAAAATCTGTCGATCCGAGTCTGTAAGTAACCAATTTTGATTTTTTGTACTGTCCGGCGCTTTCGTAAATCAGACCGTTGTGAAAAAAGAAACCCTGGGTAAACAATTCCTTCGGATGCGGATATTCTTTAATCACTTCAAATTCGACCGGTGTTTCGGGAATCGAACTCAAAACCGGCAGTTTTGTCTTTCCGTTGATTCTTCCTTCGTTTGTATAGACATTGATTTCGAGCTGATTCAGTCCGAGTGTTGAATTCAGCGAATCGAGCACCGTATTGTTTTGAATTCTTTTTCCGTTGAGCAGCAATGAAACCGAATCGATCCGATCCTGATAGGCATTAAAATTTACTTTCAAAGTATCATTCATCCGAATCGAACGGTTCTGAAGTTCATAAAAATCAGATTTCAAATCCGCCAGACTTCCGACTTCCTTTACACAGGACATCATCAGAAGTCCAAAAATAATTGCGATTAGTTTCCTCATAAAAACATTCTTGTAAATAGAATTGTATATTTGTGAATTGTCAATTCAGTGCAAAAATAGAAAACATTTAGTCAAGACCTTTTAAATATATGTCAGACCTGCTCAACCCGGACAGAGAAAATTTTTCGGACGAAGAATTACAGATTGAAGAACAGTTCAGACCGCAGAGTTTCAAAGACTTTGCGGGTCAGGCGCATATACTTGACAATCTTGAAGTGTTTGTAAAAGCGGCCAAACTCAGAGGCGAGGCGCTTGATCATGTGCTGCTGCACGGACCGCCCGGTTTGGGAAAAACTACTCTGGCGCATATCATTGCAAACGAGCTCGGTGTCGGCATCAAACTCACTTCGGGTCCGGTGCTTGACAAACCCGGTGATCTGGCAGGACTGTTGACCAATCTGGAAAGAAATGATGTACTTTTTATCGACGAAATCCACAGAATGTCGCCGGTGATCGAGGAATATCTGTATTCTGCAATGGAAGATTATAAAATCGATATCATGATCGAATCGGGTCCGAATGCGCGTTCGGTACAGATCGGTCTGGAGCCTTTTACGCTGATCGGTGCAACCACACGATCTGGTCTTTTGACCGCACCGCTGAGAGCAAGATTCGGAATTAATTTCAGATTTCAATATTACAATCAGGAACTGCTGAGCTCAATCATCGAAAGAAGTTCAAGAATACTCGGTACCAAAATCGATGATGAAGCAGCAATTGAAATTGCAGGCAGAAGCCGCGGTACACCCAGGATTGCAAATGCACTGCTCAGAAGAATTCGTGATTTTGCACAAATCAAAGGAACAGGACGAATCGACAAAAAGATTGCAGATTTTGGACTGTCAGCGCTGAAGGTGGATCAGAACGGTCTGGACGAAATGGACAATAAGATTTTATCGACCATCATCGACAAATTCAAAGGCGGGCCGGTCGGTATTTCGACCATTGCCACAGCAGTCTCGGAGAATATCGGTACGCTTGAAGAAGTCTATGAGCCCTACCTGATTCAGGAAGGTTATTTGATGAGGACACCGCGCGGAAGAGAAGCAACCGAAAAGGCATATCGTCATTTGGGGAAAATCAAATCCGGAAATCAAAGCGGGCTCTTTGATCAATAAAATTGACTGATAATTAATTTGTCAGATTAATTTTTAATAAATCAGGAAAACGGTCAAATTTTAAAAAATTTTCCGTTTTTCTTTGAAACCTTTCAACCATTAAAAAATCAAAAAATCATTCCTAAAAATTGACATCTTGTCAGTTTTAAAAGTCATTGTGTCATAAAAAAAATGACTGACTCAAATGATTCATTGCGTTGGCACAGTTTTCGTCAATAGTCGGATGTAAAATTTTTTAACACTAAATTAAAAACAGAAAAGATATGTCAAAAATTTCGATCAAACCATTGGCAGACAGGGTGTTGGTTGAGCCTGCAGCAGCTGAAACAAAAACTGCATCAGGCATCATCATTCCGGATACTGCAAAGGAAAAACCGCAACAGGGAACTGTAGTGGCAGTTGGAAAAGGTAAAAAAGATGAACCCATGACCGTTAAAGTGGGCGACAAAGTGCTTTACGGAAAATATTCCGGCAGCGAGCTCAAATGGGAAGGTAAGGATTATCTGATTATGAAAGAATCCGATATTTTGGCAGTGATATAATTTACTTTGTACGATGTACAATGGATTCGGTTATTTAAAAACTCAAAGAAAAATCAATTAAAAAAACAAAATTTTAGAGCAATAAAATTCTAAAATTTAAAGCAATAAAAATTATGGCAAAAGATATCAAATTCGATGTAGAATCAAGAGACGGTCTGAAAAGAGGTGTTGACAAACTGGCAGACACAGTCAAAGTTACACTCGGACCAAAGGGCAGAAACGTAGTCCTTGAAAAATCATTCGGCGCACCGCATGTTACCAAAGACGGTGTTTCGGTTGCAAAAGAAATTGAACTGGAAGACCCGATCGAAAATCTGGGTGCTCAGATGGTAAAAGAAGTTGCTTCAAAAACCAATGACGTAGCCGGAGACGGTACCACGACCGCAACCGTGCTTGCACAGGCGATCATCCGTGAAGGATTGAAAAACGTGGCTGCAGGTGCAAACCCGATGGATCTGAAAAGAGGAATCGACAAAGCAGTCGGTGCAGTGGTTGAAAATCTGAAAAAACAATCCAAAAAAGTTGGAGACAGCTCTGAAAAAATTCAGCAGGTGGCTTCAATTTCAGCCAACAACGACGAAACCATCGGTGCTCTAATTTCAGAAGCATTCGGTAAAGTCGGAAAAGAAGGTGTGATCACGGTTGAAGAAGCAAAAGGCACAGAAACCTATGTGGATGTGGTTGAAGGTATGCAGTTTGACAGAGGTTATCAGTCACCTTATTTTGTAACCAATGCAGACAAAATGATTGCTGAGCTGGAAAGCCCGTACATTTTGCTGTATGACAAAAAAATCTCAAATCTTCAGGACATACTGCCGATTCTTGAACCGGTTGCACAGTCGGGCCATCCGCTGCTGATCATTTCTGAAGAAGTGGAAGGACAGGCTTTGGCAACATTGGTGGTCAACCGATTGAGAGGTTCTCTGAAAGTGGCTGCTGTGAAAGCTCCCGGTTTTGGTGACAGAAGAAAAGCAATGCTTGAAGACATCGCAATACTGACCGGCGGAACCGTTATTTCTGAAGAAAGAGGTTATTCGCTTGAAAGTGCGACCATGGATATGCTTGGTTCTGCCGAGAAAGTTCAGATCGACAAAGACAATACAACCATTGTAAACGGAAAAGGAAAACCGGCTCAGATCAAAGCAAGAGTGAACGAAATCAAAGCTCAGATCGAGACCACCACTTCTGATTATGACAAAGAAAAACTTCAGGAAAGACTTGCAAAACTGGGCGGCGGTGTTGCTGTTCTTTATGTGGGTGCTGCTTCTGAAGTTGAAATGAAAGAGAAAAAAGACAGAATCGACGATGCGCTGCATGCGACCAGAGCTGCGGTTGAAGAGGGAATCGTTGCCGGCGGCGGTGTTGCATACATCAGAGCGCTGGGTTCGCTTGACAAACTGAAAGGCGACAATGCTGACGAAGAAACCGGTATCAGCATTGTGAAAAGAGCGATTGAAGAACCGCTGAGACAAATCGTCAACAACGCAGGTGTGGAAGGCTCTGTGGTTGTGGCAAAAGTAAAAGAAGGAAAAGACGACTTCGGTTACAATGCCAAAACCGAGAAATACGAGAATATGGCCAAAGCCGGAATCATCGATCCGACCAAAGTTGCCCGTGTTGCGCTTGAAAACGCGGCTTCTGTTTCGGGTATGCTGATTACCACCGAAGCGGTGATTACAGAAATCAAAAAAGACGAACCGGCGATGCCTCCAATGGGCGGCGGAATGCCAGGTATGATGTAATCAAAAACTGACAAAATCAATTATAGAAAAGCGGACGCAATTGTCCGCTTTTTTTATTGGTTTTGTGAAACTGGATTTTAAATGGTTAATTTGGGGCAGAGGTTAGTAGCAATTAGACTGTTTGAATAACAAACGTTTCGAAATTGGGGAATTCTTCACTTTACTCTGGAATACAACTGTCTTTGATATAATTTCCTATTGGAAAAAACACAATCTTCTGTTTACTGATCGTATCTCCTTTTTCTAATTCCAAAATTTGATGATCGTGATTATAATTGACTAAAATTTCAGAGCCAATTTTGAGTGATTGATTAGAAGCAGGATAAACCATAACTGCCAATGAGTCTTTCACTCTTATGAAAAATTCAGCAGTTTCCTTTCTGTACTCTGTATAGTTAGACTTTTCAACTTTTAAACATGCCATATTAAAATCATCATGTGAAGAAATATGAATTATTTTCCCTTTCAACTCTATTACAACTCTTTTTGGAGGCTCATGGATAGAGCTGGATTTTATTTGGTATACAATAACAATGATTAAAAATATTTCTATGATTATCATTAATCCTAAAATGAATTTCTTCTTTTTCATAGAATTTAATTAGGAATGCAACTGTTATTCAGATAATCTCGAGTAGGATAGTTCCAAATAGGGCTTATATCAACCGTGTCTCCATTTTCAATTACAAGAACCTGCCAATTGTTTTTATAATTAATCAACAATTCCGTACCATTTTCATACATATAGTAGCGAGGGGAATTTCCGGGCATTGTGTTATAAATTAATACAGCCAAAGAATCTTTAACTCGAATAAAAAATCTGTCATTTTCCATCCTGAATTCTTTATAGTTGGATTCTTCCACTTTCAAACAAGCAATACTTAGAGATTTATCAGCTTTTATTTCAATTATTCTGCCCTTTAACTCCAAATCAAAATCCTTCATAAAAGTTTCTCGCTCTATAAATCCAGGTAAAAAATTTGAAAACGGAATTGCTATTACTATTAATAAAGTAAGAAATATAATACTGCCTAACGCTAAAAACAATACAATCCATCTCTTTTTCATGAATATTTAATCTTTTTTCCAATCACTTCCAAGACCTCACCCTTCTTGCTGACTTCCTGTTTTTTGAGCAGTCGAAAATTAGAATTCCGTCGCTGCCGCGCGATTGTATCGCGTGGCCATTATTCAAATTAAAAACACCTTCCGTTTGGAACTTTTCGGATAAAGTTAATTTAATTTTTAAATCGGTGTGAGGATTTATTTGAAAACTGAATAATTCTTTACGGATTTGATGCCGGATGTTTTGTCACAGTTTTTGGTTTGCTTCGCGCCAAAAACAGCGCCAAAACATTTTCTGTCAGCTTCTTCTTTTGGCTATACACATTCGATCCGCGCTGCGGATCGGCGCAGGTAAGATGCGGTTGAAAGAATTCGATTGGAGTGATTAACTTGCTTTTGCAGAGACGAATTACAGTTCGGCTGTTGAAATGTCAAACGATTCAAAGGAGGTTAATACCATTTGATTCCAACAGGATTTCTTGAATGCGCTCGAAATTGCAAATCCGCATTGTTGTATAGCTCTCTCCAGTTCATCCTTTTAAATATACAGTACGATTTTTGTTATATTTGTATATAAATTTTTTTGTGATGGAGGTATTAAATTTCACAAGAGAGCAATTGGCCCAATATATTTTGGATAATGCAAAGGATTCTGTAATTGATAAAATAAAAGCGCTTTTGGAAAAAGAGGGCGAAATTGTTGCATATACGGCAAAAGGAAAATCACTGACGAAAGAAGAATACATTTCGCATATCCAAACTATCAGCAGGAAAATTGATGATGGAGCAAAAACTTATACTTCAAATGAGGTAAAGGATTATGTGCTAAACAAAAAGTCAAGATCAGAATAATGCAAAAAGTTGAATGGTCAGAAGAAGCTAAGGGCACAAGGATCAGGCATTAATTTTTTATATTCGTCATTCAAACTCAGATTATGTCAAAACACACCATTTTTTCGATTTTGCTGATTCTCGGGCTTGGTTTTTCAAATGCACAAAAGACCGAAATTTCGATTTCCTACGGTACGCCTTCACTTTATGGGGTTGCCTATGATTTTGTGAATGTAGTCTTTAATCAGGTTGATCAGAACGAAGAGGTAAAAGCTTCTGCCAAAGGAGTGCTCGATGCGGCGGTTTCTTTTTACAGCCCGAACCGGAAATGGCAGTATGGTCTGGGTCTGATGAATGAATTTTTTGATGATGACAATACTTCCTACAGCACAGATGCGAATTTTTTCACACTGCTGCCAAATGTCAATTATCTGTGGAGAAAACCCGAAAGAAAATTTCAGGTTTATTCTGGCGCGGGTGTCGGGTTGACTTTTATGAAATTGAATTATGTCGAAAAAAATTCAAATCAAAAAGTAAATGACAACAAAACGACTGTAACCCTGAATGTGACGCCTTTCGGACTGAAATACGGTCATGATTACGGTCTGTTCTTTGACAGCAGCGTCGGCATCAGATCGTTTGCCCGTTTGGGATTTTTCTACAGATTTTAAAGACTTTTACCAATACACGACAAAAATACTTTTGTTGAATTTCAGGGAATAGATTTCGTTTGATAGTTTATTGTAGAGACGAACGGCCGTTCGTCTCTACATTTGATGAATTTCATTATTTATTAATTCTAAATAATTTCATTCCAGCGGCATTTTTAATAATATAATAGTTTGGAGGAGTTGTTTCCATTGATCCTTTCCATAGCGTTTCATCTCCTATGATAATAAATTGGGAGTTATAATTGTTTTGAAAAATTCTAGGCTTAATTTTCTCTATGATAAAGTGAAATCTCTTATTAGGTTCAATTTTCTTTTCTATTGTAATATTAGGAACAGCCTCAAGGATCGGCTTTTCTTTATAAGAAATTGCATAAACAGTATCAGTTTCTTCATCTATAAAGCCTTTAAATCTATAAAAATTTGTAAACTCATCAATTCCACAGATAAAAAATTCAGCTTTAATGCTTTTTGATTCCTTATTATTAATGGAACAACCATTAAAGATTAATAATATAAAAATTAAAATCCTTCCCATTTTTCATATTATTTATATCAGACAACAATGAAATTTCAATAAAAAAAGAATGAGCCTATTTTCAAAAACTGAAATCAGGCTCATTCCATGGTTTAGGCGGTAAATCAATTATTTGATTTCAACGCAGCCAACCCTGCCGCCTGCATTACCGGTCGGCTGTGTATGAAAATCATCAAGAGTGTCGTGAATGATGACTCCCTTTCCGATGATATTTTTTGAAGCATCTTTACATCCGATGCACCATTTGTCTGTAATAAAAAGCATTGCTGCATTTCCGTCCGCATCTGCATTCAGATTACCGATATCACCCATGTGAAAATGCTCTGCGCCCCAGCGTCCGTGATCTGATCCGGCTGGATTCCAGTGTCCGCCAGTCGAAGTGAAATCGGGTGCAGAGCAATCTGCTTTTTCATGAAGATGGATCGCATGCAGACCCGGTGTCAGACCGCTAGCTTTTACGGTCATGGTCACTTTGCCGTCTTTTTGGAAGAAAGTTACGGTGCCGGCTGTGGGCGTTCCGGCGCGGCCGGTGATGTCATAGGAAATTTCTTTTGTCGATGAACAGGAAACCGAAAAAAGCATGGCTGCAAGACAGAGTGCAGGTATTTTTAAAAGATTCATAATTAAATTTTTAATGATTAAATTTTTTCAGCTTTAAAGTTACAAAACTTATGTTGAATCGCTTTAAAGTTCAATTGTAAAATTCAAAAATCAAAAATCAAAAAGTTTTAAAATTAATTTGCGAATTCAAAATATTTTCTACATTTGCCAGACAACAATGCAGAAAATGAATCAATTTTTGAATACAAACTGGTGGTGGCTGTCGTCCGTTTCAGACGATGCGCCCGATTTTTGTATTGAATAATTGAATAAAAAATACAATTAGGTCAGGAAACCGTCTGAAATGCTTTTCAGGCGGTTTTTTTATGCCCAAAAATGAATGATTAACCTTTAAATGATAAAAAGATGAAACAGAAAAAGTATTTTTTAAGTGAAGACCGGATGCCGAAATTCTGGTATAACATTGCAGCGGACATGCCCAACAAACCATTGCCGCCGCTGCATCCGGCAACCGGTGAACCAATCGGACCAGAAGCGCTGGCTCCTCTTTTTCCGATGGAACTGATCGAGCAGGAAGTTTCGACCGAAAGATTTATTGAAATTCCGGAAGAAGTGAGAGAAAAATATCTGATGTACCGTCCGTCACCGCTGATCAGAGCCACCGAATTGGAAAAAGCACTGAAGACACCCGCAAAGATTTATTTCAAATACGAAGGTGTGTCGCCAAGCGGTTCGCACAAGACCAATACCGCAATTGCGCAGGCTTTTTACAATGCCAAAGCAGGCACAAAAAAGATTACGACCGAAACCGGTGCAGGCCAGTGGGGATCGGCTTTGTCGTATGCTTGCGCGCTGTTTGGGATCGAATGTGAAGTGTATATGGTGAAAGTGAGTTTTCAGCAGAAACCGTATCGAAAAATTATGATGAATACCTACGGTGCAAATGTTTATCCGTCGCCGAGCAATCGTACCGAAGCAGGAAAAAGGATTTTGGAACAGCATCCGAATTCAAACGGAAGTCTTGGAATTGCAATTTCCGAAGCGGTTGAAATGGCTGTAAAAGATGATCAGACCAAATATTCGCTGGGTTCGGTTTTGAATCATGTGCTGCTTCATCAGACCATTATCGGCGAGGAAGCTTTGAAACAGTTTGAGATGGCTGATGATTATCCTGATATCGTGATTGCGCCGCTGGGCGGAGGTTCCAACTTTGCGGGTCTTGCTTTTCCGTTTTTGAGAAATAAACTTCAAAACAAAAAAGAGGTGAGGGCGATTGCAGTGGAAGCTGCTTCCTGTCCGAAACTGACACGCGGAAAATTTATGTATGATTTTGGTGATACCCAGGGTCTGACACCTTTGCTGCCGATGTACACGCTGGGTCATAATTTTGAACCCGAGCCGATTCATGCCGGCGGTTTGAGATATCACGGTGCAAGCGTTTTGGTTTCACAATTGCTCAAAGATGGTCTGGTTGAAGCTTCAGCGCTGAATCAGATTGAATGTTTCAAAGCGGGACAACTGTTTGCAAAAACCGAAGGAATCATTCCGGCACCCGAATCAAATCACGGAATTGCGCAGGCGGTGAGAGAAGCGATGATCTGCAGAGAGACCGGCGAACAGAAAACCATATTGTTCAATCTGTCGGGTCACGGATTTCTGGACATGGCTGCTTATGGTGATTTCAATGAAGGAAAACTGGTTGAGCACGAATTGAGTTCTGCGGAAATTGAGAGAAGTTTGGCCGAAATTGAAGCATCACAGCCAAAAATGGCGATTTGAAGAGGATTGAATTGAGGGTTTTCAATTGTCTGAAAGCCCTCGATTCTTTTATTTCAAAAAACAGTTTTCAAGATCATTCCAAAAGTTGGGATACGATTTTTCAACCACCTTTGGATTTTTAATTTTTAATTCTCTTTTCAGACACAAAGGCGCAAAACTCATAGCCATCCTGTGGTCGTCAAAGGTTTCGATTTCCGGAATTTCAGTTGTTTCAAAGAAATTGTACAATTCAATTGAATCCTGATCTGTTTTTGATTCCGCACCGATTTTTCTGAGTTCTGAACAAAGCGCTTCCAAACGGTCGGTTTCTTTAATTTTTAATGTTTTTAAACCGGTCAGCCTGCATCTGATTTTTAATGCGGCTGCTGTAACTGCAATGGTTTGTGCCAGATCGGGTGTATCGTTCAGATCGATTTCGAATGATTTGAATTCAAAATCCGGATTTCTTTTCAATATCATCCAATCATCTTCAAACCGGGTTTCAACACCAAAATATTTTTGATAAATTTCAATCACTTTTGAATCGCCCTGAAAGCTTTCTTTGCTGAATTTTCCGATTCTGATTTCAGAATCTTCTGACAATGCAGCCAATGAAAAATAATAAGAAGCAGAACTGAAATCAGATTCGATCTGCCAATCGCATTCATCGATTTTTTGTTTGGGTTTGATTTGAATGGATTGATTATTTTCAATTATTTCAACACCCAATTTTTTCAGAATCCTCGCTGTCATTTCGATATACGGTTTTGAAGTCGGTTCATCCCTGAGACGAATATTCAGACCGCTTTCCAATTTTGGTGAAATCAGCATCAGCGCCGAAACAAACTGACTGCTGATGCCGGCAGCCAGTTCGATTTCGTTTTTATGAATTTTTTTTCCGTTGATTTTTAATGGCGGGAATCCTTCTTTTTCAACGTAGGAAATATCTGCACCCAAAGCATTCAGCGCATCGACAAGAATTCCGATCGGACGCTGTTTCATCCGTTCCGAACCGGTGAGTATGACTGTTCTGTCTTCACAAATCGAAAAATAAGCAGTCAAAAAACGCATTGCGGTTCCTGCATGAATGATATCGATTTTTTCAGTATCCGAATTCAGCGCATCCAGCATCACACGGGTGTCTTCAGCGGTTGACAGATTGTGAATCCTGATTGGATTTGAATAAAGCGAATTGAGAATCAGCAGCCGGTTACATTCGCTTTTTGAACCCGGAATCAGTATTTCTGCCGATGGTCTGAGCTTTGATTTCTTCAGAATCAGGAGTTCGTCCATAACCGATTATTTCAGTTTTTTATTCTGCTGGTGCCGGTCGTGGTCTCTTTTTGTTTTTTCATCCAGTTTTTTATAAAAAGCGGTTTCAAGATCCACACCCGTCTGGTTGGCCAGACAAAGCGTCACAAAAATTACATCTGCCAATTCCTCGCCCAGATCTTTTGATTTGTCCGATTCCTTTTCGGACTGTTCGCCATATCTTCTTGCGATGATCCTCGCCACTTCGCCGACTTCCTCGGTGAGCTGTGCCATATTGGTCAGCTCGTTGAAATAGCGGACGCCGTGATTTTTAATCCAGTCGTCCACATCTTTTTGCAAAACCTTTAGACTCATGATTTATTCTTTTACCAGCACAAGCTGTTGAGCTTCTGCTGCAATCTGCTGTTTTTCAAGTTCTTTCATTGGCTGATAATAAGTTGGCGGCAATGAGCTCTGGCTCAGTTGGAAAACGGTTGTAACGACAATATAACCGTTTTGTTCCTGCACCTGATAAGCATAACCGGCCACGTCACCCTGTACGAGATGCTGTTTCTGCTGAGGAAGCGATTCCACTTTGTATCCGTCCGGAATTTTGATTTTGATGATGGTGGTTTCGTTTGCTGCAGTTCCGAATTCGATCGGATAGCTTCTGCTGTCGTGTGTAAATGAATTTTTTGTCAGCTGTTCAAAAAGCATCGGATTGACGATGATTTTATTTCCGACCGCATCGCCGCCCTGCAAATCTTCAAATTTAAAACTGTATCTGATGATTCCTTTTTCAGCATTTTCATCAATTTTAAATCCTTCCGGGTCAAAATTGTAATTTCTCAAATATCTTTTTTCAAATGATTTCGGATTGTCAGACTGGGCCATCTTGTCAGACATTGCAAAATACATATCTCTGACTTCCGAAAAATTACCGCTGATGCTTCCGTCTGATTCCAAAGCAGCATTGATCGAAATTTTTGAAGTACTGAGCGAATAATTGGTCAGCGGAATTTCCTGTACACCTTTATCGGTAATTCTGAATCCTCTCTGGTTCAAATCTCTCAACGGCAGCATATTGATATCGCTGAATTTTTCGGTTGCATCCATCAAATAGAGTTTGTCGTTGATTACTGCGCTTGCAATCAGAAAATTCAGACTGCTTCTCGAAGGAAACGAATAATTGATGATCAGATTATTGACCGTACTCAGCACAACCGGTGCCGCATCGATTCCTGCTTTTTGGAGCATTGAAACCAATAGCATATTGATGTCTGCCGCATTTCCGGTTTTGTTTTTAAAGGTCTGTCTCAGACCGTTGTCCGGAATGATTGAATTGAATTTATCCCAGGCAAAATTATTTTTTACATAATTGAATATTTTTGAAGTCTTGTCAAACGGAGTGTCTGCGCCTGCAATCAGACTGTTCACCGTTTCATCCAAAAAGTTGTTGCCTTTGAGCTGACCGCCAAAATCAGGGCTGTCCATCAGGTCTTTTCCGATTTGTGTCCAGGTGGTTGAATAATTCTGAGTGATGATTCCCGGATATTCGAGTTTCATGATTTCGTATCGGAGGGAAGCCATCATATTGTCAGAATTCAAAACATAGGGTTCATCTTTTAATGACGGTATTTTCTCGAGTATATATTCAGTCACTGCCTCGGTGTTGCCAAACTGGAAATTGGTGATTCTGTCGGTTTTAATCTTTGGCGTGATTCCGCCTCTGAAGTCGTTGCTGAACACGATCTGTTCGGGAGCGATCAGTTTGTATGAACTGTATTGAACAGGTATGTCGCGCTGAAAGAACCATCTGCCCAGATCAAAGAAAAACGGAGTTTCGACCACATATCTGTATTCGATCACCGAACCGTTTTTCACATTCGGAAAGGTCATCGTCTGGGTTTCCCATCGTTTGTTTTTTCGGTCTGTAAATATATCCGAATTTTTAACTTTGGTGCTGACCAGTTTTCCGCCTTCTATATTTGCAGTTGCACCTTTGAATTCTATCAGCTTTTCTCTGTCTGCGCCTGAAGAAATGTAAAGCGGAACTTCTACCGTGAACAATTCATCATCGGCTCTGTCCTTGTCATAAATTTTGATTCTTCCTTCAACCTCTTTATTGGCTTTGAGCGTGCGTTCAGTCACCGAGTATTCAATGGCCACCACAGCGGTTTCATAGATTACTTCTGCAGCGGCATCGGGTTCCGAGCTGCTTTTCTGCACTTCAACTTCTTCTTTTGTGATTTTTCCGTATTTTCGATTCTGACCGTTCAGCACGGCCATCGAAAGACAAATAATTAATAAGTATAGGGTTCTCATATTGTGTTAATTTTCTATTGTTATTTTTTTTCCAGCAAAACTTTTGAATTGTCAAAAGAGGATACTTTTCGTGTAAATTCCACAAAATCGTTGAATTTATCTTTACTGTAATTTCCGTCTTTGACCGTCATCGTCCTGTGGATTTTCAGACTTCCATCACCGTTTTCTTTGACGGCAAGCAGATAATTTCCGAATTCGGTCATATAGATGATGTTGTCAAATTTCTCGCTTATTTTGTATCCGTTTGGAAGTTTCAGATCATATTCAACCACATCGGTATAGCCGAATCTGATTTCGAACGGAAATTTTCTTTGGTTGTTTTTCTTCAGTCCGGTTTTGCTTTTTCCGACAGGCAGCAGATTGATCAGCAGACTGTTCCCGACGACCGATGCATAGTGGCCGGATTCAAATTGGATTGAAGTCCTGAAAACCGCATTGTCCCTGTCATTTGTGAGTTCATAATTTTTCATGTCAAAATTCGGAACTTCGGAAAACATGCTTCTGAGCGATTGGACACGGTCTTTTTCAGATTCAAAATAAATGCTGCTTGCGCTGTCGTAGAGCAAACCGATGTCTTCCTGTTCAAAATTCATGTTCAATTTTCCGTCTGCAAACAATTCTGCCTGGCCGCTGATTTTGTTCAGATTCTGATCAACCGTATATTTTTGGGTGGACACCACTTCCGCGCCGGTTGGTTTTACAGAAACCGCATAACGGTCATCCGTAAAACTTCCGAGATAATTGAAAGCGGTCTGCTGGCTGGTGCATTCAAGCCAGATGGTTTGTTCGTCCAGCGGAACATTCACAATGATGTGATTTCCCTGAAGAGATGCAAACTGATCGTCCATATCCTGCTTTCTGCTGCTGTTTCCGTAAACAATGGTGTAGAATGCCTCAATGCCCGCATAGTCAAGCAGACTGATCATGTAATTTGACAATGCCTTGCAGTCGCCGTAGCTTTTGTCGCCCACATACGAAGCCGGAAAAGGTTCCCAGCCGCCGATGCCGATCACCACATTCACATATCTGGTTTTTGACTGCATATACTGATAAAGGATTCTGATTTTTTCAACCGGATCGCTGACGCCGCTGATGAGCTGTGAAACCGTCTGTTTGTCTTTTGCAGTCAGATCTCTTTTGTTGTTGAGCAGATTGCTGTAATACCATTTTCCAAACTGTTCCCAGTTTTCAAAACTTCCGTTGACGCCTTCGAGCTGAAATTTATTTGGAATCAGTTTCACCAGCGGACTGAGTTCGCTCAGAACCGGACTCAAAACTTCTTCCTGAACCGGCGGAATGTCCTGAATCGAATAATTGAGTTTGTTTCCGATTTCAGTTTTATTTACTTTCCATCCGTCAAATCCGGATTCCTTTTTTCTGATTTGAATTGACGA
Organism: Flavobacteriia bacterium; assembly: GCA_019455045.1. GTDB lineage: Bacteria > Bacteroidota > Bacteroidia > Flavobacteriales > Weeksellaceae > Moheibacter. The sequence goes on along the minus strand of JACFND010000008.1, from coordinate 48,480 downwards.
TAAATTGGTCAGTTCATAGCTTGAATTTTCAATGCCCAGATTGTAGGTGCCGACAGCTCTCCAACCGGGAATCACGATCGTATTTGAAGTGGTATATTCCTGATAATACTGTACCGTGAACGGATAGGAGACAGGTGTGAATTCGTAATACTGCAGCCGATAATCAACAAAAAGGGCAGAACCGTCATAGACGCTGATGTCTTTCAGATCTTTTGATTTTAATTTTTTAATTTCCTTTCCGTCTTTGTCATAAATCACTGCGGTGTATTTGCTGATTTTCATCCGTTTGTCATAATACAGCGGCTGAAAACCGTATCTCAAACCGCTTTCGTTGAGCACAGTGACCACATATTCGTTTGAATATTTCAGTTTGTCGTAATTGATAAATTCAACTTTTGTTTCGTCTTTTCTGACCACCGCATAGGCATCATCGGTCAGTTTTGAGGGAATGTTGCCGACTGCAAATTCCTGTGCATTCAAAAATCCGAAGCCTGAGACGATGATCAGTATTTTTATAAATTTCATTTTTATTCTTTGTTCTTAGAGTCGATCCAAATCGTTACAGGACCGTCGTTTATCAGTTCAACTTTCATGTCTGCGCCGAATTCGCCGCATTGGATCGGGCTAATGTATTTATTTTGCAAAACTTTAACAAAGTTTTCATACTGAGTTTTTGCCAATTCAGGCGGAGAAGACCTGATATAGGACGGACGGTTTCCTTTTTTTGTTGATGCATGAAGTGTAAACTGGCTGACGACAAGAATTTCTGCTTTTGAATCTTCAGCCGATATATTCATTACACCATTCTCATCCGGAAAAATCCTGAGTTTGACGATTTTTGAAGCCATCCATTCAAAATCCTGTTCATCATCGGCTTCCTCAAAACCTGCCAGAATCAGCAGACCTTTTCCGATTTCTGCTATTTTATTCTGGCTGACCGTAACGTCTGCCCGGCTGACTCTCTGAATGATTACCCTCATTTTATAATTTTTTTAAAGATAAAGATTAAGCGATTGAATAATTTAAGGAAAAAACCTGAATTTCAAAAAACAATATATTTTTAACAAAAAAATCCCTTCGTCATCTGAAAAGGAATCTGAATTGTTTTTTAATTGTAGAGACATACGGCCGTATGTCTCTACAGCGAAGAATTGGAATGTATCTCTCTGTTATTTTATGATTTTAGCGGAATTTCAAAAAACAATATATTTTTAACAAAAAAATCCCTCTGTCGTTCAACAAAGGGATTTGTATTTTTTCTAATAATTAATTTCTCAATATGCTTTTTGCTTTCTGCGTCTCAGAAAATAAGCACCGACCGCAGCTCCTGCAATCGGAAGAAGAAACAGCCAGTCGTCTATTGGAAGGCGAGGCCCTCCAGGATTTCCCGGTCCGTCCTCACCGTATTCAGGATTGTCTCCATCTCCCGGTTGCTCATAATTTGGCCCTGAACCGTCAAAATAGCCGCTGTTGTCAGAAAACGGTGCATCCTGCTCCTGCTGATCTTCAAAGAACTGGCCATAGCCGAATCCTGAAATCAGCAGCACTATTATAAGGGTGGCAGTTGCTCGTTTTCTTAACTTCATCTTATTTGTTCACAAACTTCTTGCTGACATAATCTCCAGCTTCGGTTTTAACGTTAATTATCAGAATTTGTTGTCTGAATTCAAAAGAATCAATATGATGCTCTTTTGAATTAACGTCAGTCTTTTTGTAAACCGAATTTCCGTTCAAACCAAACATCTCAATTTCAGTTATTTTGTCAATTGAAGAACTGATTTGAATCTGTCCGTCTCTCTTTGTTATGTCAACTTTGTTTGCAAATATAATATCTTCTGAAGAATATTCACGAACTTTATTTGGTTTATAGACAATTAGGAATCGGTTTGGATAATCACCTGCTCTTGTGATGAATTTGTAAACTCTTTCACTGAGGTTTGTTACCAGACCTGTCAGCCTGTCTATCAGATAAATATCCTGTCCTTCTTCAAAAATTCCTTCAGAACTGTGCAGCGAAATAATATGTGTCCCGGTCTCAAAAGCGCTGTATCCCAATTCAACCGTGTCATCCGTTTTAAAGGCAGATTTTGTCTGAATGATCGCAGCATCCTGTCCGGCCAAAGTGTAAATCTCGTCTGAACTCTGATTTCTTTCGGTGTCGTCATCTGCAAAATCATCGTTTCCGAATTCATAATATACCACTGCTGTCATCGTCTCCAAACCTGCAGGCGTGGTCATCGTCAGCCAGTATTTTCCGTTGTCTTCTCCAAACTGTCCCGGTTTCCCGGCAAAATCAATTCCTTCTCCGTTTGTTCGATACTCGTTTTTAAAGTCAAGTGTCTGACCGTTGGCTGTCGGTTTTGCCTGAATCAGGAAACCGCTGCCCACAGTGATGTATCGGTTTGGTTTTTTCAGCGTACCCGAAGCGCCGATTGCAGCTACACCGGTTCCATCAGGTCCCGCAGCTGCGTTAAATACCGCATAATTGCTCTGGTTGTAATCAGAACCCTGCTGGGCATAAAGTGTATTTCCGCGGTTGTCCCAGAAAAGGAAACTTGCTTTGACCTTCTGCCAGTTGTCTGTGTAGAGCTGAACCGCATCCAAAGCCGACGGATAAGGATTTCCAACCAGGTTGTAACCGTGATCGTCACCCGATTGCGGATTGTCAGTTGTATATGACAAAGTATAATTCAATTCACCGTTAAACGGCTTTCCTCTGAATTTTCCGGTCACGGTCGAAGTCGGTACTGCCGCAACTGAAGGTTCTTTGACGGCAAGCGCACGGCCTGCGATGTAATCACCGTTGTAAGCATTGTAAAAATAATTTGCATTTTCGCTGTGATAGATTACCGTCGGATTGCCCGGATAGATGGTTTTGATCGGCTGTCCTTCAACTGCCGAAATCGTATAATTGTACTGTTTTCTTTCGGATGAAAGAATAAATTCTTTTTCAACTTTAATTTCACCGGTATTCACTGCATCATTATCAATCTGAATCAGATTTCCGCCGTCTTCAATTACAAAATCATCTGCATCCGAATTGTTGGCAACAAATCCGGTCACAGTCAGTGAACCTTTGTCTTTGATTCTGAGCGATCCGCCGTTCTCAACACTGATATTCTTTGCAAAACCTTCGATGTTTGCACCGAGCACAGTATTGCCGGCTGACGGATGAATAATCACACAGCTGTTTGCATCCGGAACTGCATTTTCAGCCCAGTTGGAAGCCAATTCCCAACGGGTGTCAGAGGTGCTGTTCCAGTTTCTGTCTGTGTTTTCCACATAAACCTGTTCGCTGACCGGACAGCCGACAGCTGTTTGAGCCGAGACTGTATAAGTGGTCGTACTCAAAGGTGAGGCAAATACGGTGGTTGTGTTCTGACCGCTGTAAGGAATGGTTCTCGCCTCGTCCATAAACAGACCGGCAAACGGTGACCAGGTGATTGCGGTTGCTATCGGTTCGCCGCTTACTTTCACATTGTCAACTGCCCAGAAATAATCATTTTTTGAATGGTATCTGAATCTGATCAGCACAAAGGGTTCACCCACATAAGCATTCAGATTTATATTTTCCTGTTTGAATGAAGTCCAGCCGCCCTGCGCACTGTTGTAATGTTTCAGTTCGTTCCAGCTGACACCGCCGTCATTCGAAATTTCAACAAAGGCATCAGTGAAATTTGTACCGTTTGGAACCGTTGCCAGCACATGATGAAAATTAAGATTGATCGGTGCAGCATAATCGAGCAGACTGATTGGAGGTGAAATCAAACTGCTTTCCATTTCTTTCGGATCCACAAACAGACTTCCGACGATTGCAAAAGACGAATTGTCATTGCTGGCTACCGTTCCCGGATCGCTGTCCATCAGTCCCCATGCGGCATCATTCGGATTGCCTCCGCCATAAAGGATTGTTTTTGAAATCCATAGGATATCGCTTTCGCCCGGATTGAAGCTTTCATTCAGACTGTGTTCGGCAATTTCACCACCGCTGATTACATTCAGCTGATTGACTTCAGACGAACAGCTGAAAATATTTTCAGGATCGACTTCCAATTCAGTCGGCGGCGGAGTAACTGCGATCACAACCAAATCAAACATATCACCGCTTTCACAGCCGGGTTTGGTTCCAACCACTCCGTAAAGTGTGGAATTATCCGGATTGACAGTGATTGAAGATCCGGTTCCTACATAGGTTCCCGTATGTGTATCGTTGTCCCAGTCGGTATACCAATTAAAAGTATAGCCCGAACCGCTGCTCGTTGCACTGAGCGTTACATCTTCTCCTGCGCAGATGACATAATTGTCTGCCGCTGCAGTTACAGGTTCACATTCCGGAGCAGCTGTACATTCGCCTGCCACATAGAACATCATTTGGTAATTGCCGGGATTCTCGCTCCAACTGCTTCCGCCGTTATTGCTCACCTGAGCTTTTGCGCCGTTTGTACCAGTGTCGGTTGCGCGCCATGCAACATCAGTCATTGGTGTATTGGTCATGGTCGTTTCTACCCAGTAGGTGCCGCTTGAAACTGTATAAAAAGGTGACGGTATATTCAATGTGACATGGTAAACTGTTTTTCCGTCAAATTGAGTGTATTTTGAAGATCCTGAAGGATAACCACTGAATGTTGCCATCACTGCCCCGGGTTTTCCTGCATTGTTTGAGCGGATGTTGATCACCACATTGTTAACTGCAGTTGCGCTGATTGCTTCAATTGTAATTTGTTTGATTGTGAGAGACTGACCTGAAGGCACGATGAAATCATCTGCCACCCGATAACTGCCCGAAGGATTGATTACCAGTCCGTCTGTTACCTCGCCTCGAATCTGACCGTCTCCCTGGAAACAGTCATGACTTGGTAGGGTATTGAAGTAACCGCCATATACCCAATCGCTTTTTGCAGTTCCGCAATTTGATCTGACCCAAAAATGATAAACCGTATTTTTGTTTAATCCTGTTCTGTTTACAAATGTAATTCCGGCTCCAACGCTTCCGGTTGGTGTAGTTCCCGCAGAAGGAACGTTTCCGTTTGTATTAATATAAAACTGATAACCGTTGGCCGGAGCTGCTACTGGTTCTGTCCAACTTAATTTTGCCGAAGTTGCAGTGATTTCACTGACTGTCGGATTCACCGGAACCATACAGTCAGGTACATAATCAATGATCAGATACGGGCGGTTTGCGGATGAATGATCTGCTGCTTTAAAAATATCACCAGGATTATAAGTTCCGCTTGGTTTGACTGTCAATGCAACAAAAGGTCCGTTGTTTATACTGTTTTTGACATAATCGGTTCCCACCGGACTGCTCAACTGATTATCGCTCCATCCCACAGCGCCTATCGCCAAAGGATCAGAAAGCGGGGTGACTGCACTGTTGTACAGCGGCAGTTCGTTGTAACTTGTCGGGCTCAGCGAATCATACCACTGCCATTGTCTTGTCCAGGGTGTGCTTCCGTTTCTTGACTCCACATAGAAATGTGCTTCGGCAGAATTCACCAAAATTCCTGCAGGAATCGAGTTTGCATTGAATTTCACATGCCATTGAATAAACAAACCATTTGGATCTTTTCCGAATGTTCCCTGTACAATTGACGATTCATCTCCGTCTGCTCTTACGCTCCAGGTCCAGAAAAAATAATTGTCCGGATAAATGGTCGTCGTCGGATCCACCATCACCGGATAATGTCTTTCACTGCTCAAAAGCCAATCAGCTTTCACCTTGGTTTTGACTCTCAGTGTATTTCCGATTTGAATTACTTCGAAAACCGTATTTGACGGATTTATAAAACTTTCGGACTGGTCAAGTGAAGTCGGATTTTCGTACAGATAAATATTTTTTCCAAAATTGTCTTTGATCAGAATTCCATGCTCGGTTTGAACATAAGTCCATCCGAACGGTATCATGATATCTTCCGAAAAAACCAAAAACTCCGCTGAATCCGGAATGTTTCCGAGCGAACTTTTATTTGGGATGATGTAATTCAATTTTCTTTTTGCCGGAAGGATCGTGAACTCAGCCGAAATGTTGCCGTAGATATTTTTGTAATAAAGCTTGTCTCCCTGACTGACAGCCGGAACATTGGATGAATTTCTGACAGTTTTCTGCTGACCGCCGGCCTCCCAGTACATTTGGGTGTTCAGAAATTCAATCAGTTCACCTTCGGCAGATTTACTTTTTACACCGGTATGAGAATCCGTTCCGAAATAAGATTCCAAAATATTCGCAGTGTTTGCCAGTGAAAAATTTGAAGAAGGATTGTGAATGATTCTCGGATCGATATCCAAAAACTGACCGTTTTTTTCGTAATGAACCGGAACTGCCGAAATCACAGCGTTGTAACCGCCGTTGTCATTGGCAAACGTTTTTGAGAAAGCATCTCTTTTTGAAACGACTTCTTCATTGTCTCTGAGCTGCTCAAACGGTAAACCCGGACGGTTGTCATATTGCCAACTGTCTGCCGATTCAGCATTTTGCTCGGATTGTCGAATTGATTTGACAAGTCCGCTGCCATTGATTTTACCGGTCGGATTTGCCTCTTCTTTGTGAAGGACAGCCTCCGAAATATTTTTTTTAACCGTGCCCAGTCTTTGTGACTGAGGATTTTGCCCCAATACCATAAACGGCATTAAGGACAGCATAAGAATGTGAAACTTTTTCATAACCACTTTTTAAAACAGTTTCGAGAGCTAATCCCTCATGTTGTCTCACAGGTTTGGTTTTAAATTGTTTCACAGGTTTTTGGTTCTGATCGTCTCACAGGTTTTTGGTCAAAATATTTCAAAGGTTTGGGGAGGAGGTTGTCAAAAAACGATAGGATGATTAAAATAGTGTTAAAGCTATGTTAACAAACTAAAGTTTATTGGGACTGCTAAGGTAATATATTTTTTGAAATCACCAAATTTTTTAATTTCTTTCAACCAACCAAATGGGTGCAAAGAGGTTTATTTATAGATATTTGAATCATTTGCTTCTGGTGAAAAAGCGAAATTTTATCGGATTAAATCCGGCTGTTAAAATCCAATGTTAAATTGACTGAAAATAATTTTCGATACACTCAATTTTAAATTTTTCAAAACCGAAAAAGTATATATTTGTGTCAGTTATATATATAAAGGTGTTTATTATGAAAAATTTATTTTTGATTTTACTGATGGGATTCGGGATTTCAGCATCTGCACAATCAGCTAACAAAGTGGACAAGCTGTACAGGGATTATCTTGAAATCAAGGATGCGCTTACCACAGACAATTCGTCGAAGGCATCAGCCGCCGCAAAAACATTTATCAGTACGATTGCTTCAATTGATTCAAAAACACTTTCTGCCGAAAAATCAGATGCGCTGAAAAAAGCTGCTTCAAATATTCAGCAGTCAAACGACATCAAAAAACAGAGAGAATTTTTTTACGGTCTTTCGGACAAGATGGTTGAACTGGCAAATGAACACAAGATCAAAACCGGAACCATCTATGTTCAGTACTGTCCGATGGCAAAAGGGCAATGGCTGAGCGACAAAAAAGACATCAAAAATCCGTATTACGGCAAATCGATGCTCGAATGCGGTTATGTGACTTCGGAAATTAAATAATCTTAACTCAGATTTTCGACATTCTCGTCGATTCGGGTGTATTTGACAATCTTCAGATCAAAACCGCTCAGCGTCTGTTCCTTGCTGTCCGGATTTCTGGTAATCAGATTTGCTTTTCTTATGTTGAGATCTTTGATGATTTGTCCGCCTATTCCGTAATCCCGAATGTCATTCGGAATGATTCCGGTCTCGGTTTTTCCTTCTGTGAAAAGTTTGAAACGGTTCATTTTTCTGATCATCAGATCCGAATCAGATACATTATTAATAAAGATAATCGCACCTTTCCCAAACTGACTGATGACTTCGCTGGTCAGCTTGAGCTGCGGAAATTCACCAAACTGCAGAGCAGAAAACAGATCGTAATAACTGTTTGAAGAAATTACACGAAGCGGCACGATTTCATCTTCTGTCCATTCGCCTTTGGTCAGTGCAAAATGAATCTGATTGTTTGTCGTCTGTTTGTATGCGGTCAACTTGAAATCACCAAAAAAAGTTTTGATCGGAAATTCATCCACTCTTTCAATCAGTGAATCATTTTTCAGCCGATAGGCAATCAGATCCTGAATGGTGATGATTTTCACATCAAATTTATGTGCGATTTCAATCAGCTGAGGCAGTCTTGCCATGCTTCCGTCTTCGTTCAGAATTTCAACCAGGATTCCGCCCGGTTTTAGTCCGGCAAGTCTTGCCAAATCGACAGATGCTTCTGTATGTCCGGCACGGCTCAGTACACCTCCTTCCTTTGCCTGAAGCGGAAAGATATGACCCGGCCGGCCCAGATCTTCAGATTTTGTATTTTCATCAACCAGTGCGGCAATCGTATTTGAACGGTCGCTGACCGAAATTCCGGTTGTATTTCCTTTTCCTTTGTAATCGACAGAAACCGTAAACTGGGTATGGTGCAAAACCGTATTGTGCTCCACCATCAGTTGAAGATCCAGTTCTTTGCAACGGTCGATGGTGAGTGGCGCACAAATCAGACCCCGGCCGTGTTTTGACATAAAATTGATCATCTCGGGTGTCACCTTTTCGGCAGCCGCCACAAAATCACCTTCATTCTCCCGGTCTTCATCGTCAACCACTATGATCACCTTTCCGTTTCGGATGTCTTCAAGTGCTTCTTCTATTGTATTCAATTGAAATTTTAGATTGTTATCGTCATTTCTCATTACTGGTATCTGCTATGTTCAACATTTTTGGTTCGCCTGAATCTGGATATAAATTTCACGATCGGATCGGTATAAAGACTCGTGTTGAACAGAGCCGAATCATGATTTGCCTTGTAAAACAGCAGCAGTGCAATCGGAAAAAATATCAGATTGGCCGACCATGCTGCAAAGGTAGGCTCTAAAATCCCATTTTTTGTCATATTCTCGGAAGAAAAATTGATGATGTAATAAAATACAAAAACAACGATCGAAATGACCACCGGCATACCGAATCCGCCTTTTTTTACGATGGCCCCCAGCGGTGCGCCGATAAAAAAGAAAACGATGCAGGTGAAGGCGTATGAGAAATTCCGGTTGTAATGTAATTTTTGTTTTGCCTGAAGTTTGACCCGATAATCGATGTCGTCACTTTTCCAATTGTATTCGTTGGTATCCCGATCCAATGCTGCCAGTGCATCGTTGATGATCAGGTTTTGTTTTTCCTGATCGAATTTGTCAATCGGTTTGGGCATCTTTTTATTGCCAACTGTTTTGATGGTGTCAAATCCGCGGGCGCCCAAAATGCTGTTGTCAAAGATATTGTCAGCCGATTCTTTCAGGAATTTTTGGTTTGCAATTTCCATCGAATCAATCTGTTTTTTCAGCTGTCGGGCATTCATAAATTTATAATGGCTTTGAATGTTTTCTTCATCCATCGCTTTTTGAATGATCTCCGAGATATCGATATACTGGGTCAGTGTGTCAAATTCAATCAGCTGGTTGGGCTGTTTTTTTCTTGCATCACCCGCTTTCCCTTTGAGCTGATCAAGATAAATGCTGCCGTGGTAAAGCACCATTTTCAAAAGCCGAATGTCTGCCGAATCACGGTTCAGTGTGCCGCTGTCTGCAATGATGGTTCTGTAATCGTCGTCAAAATTTCCGCTTTGATGGATAAATACATCTTTCAGCCGGTCGTTTTCTTCACCCGAAATCTGACTGATCTTCATGCTGAATCCGGGTATGCTTTCTATAAATGCACCTTCCACCAGTTGCAGAGTCGGTTTTGTTTTTACAATGTTGTAAGCCAGATTTTTTGCTTTTTTCTCCGAATAAGGCATCACATAATCGCCAAAATAATAAAGACCCACCGAAAGCAAAGCAACCAGACCAAAAACAGGCATCAATATTCTTGCCAATGAAATGCCCGAAGCTTTCATTGCAGCCAATTCGTAGCGTTCGCCCAAACCGCCGAAAGTCATGATGGCACCCAACAGAATGGAAAGCGGCAGAACGAGCTGAATTACGTTGATTCCCAAATAGAAGAGGAGTTTCGAAATGGTGAACAAACTCAATCCTTTTCCTGCATATTTGTCCATTTCCTGCCAGGCAAACTGAACGATGAAAATGAAAAATAGTATGCTGAATATCAGGATGAAAGGACCGATAAAGGTTTTAACTGTGTACCAATCGAGTTTCTTAACCATTATATGGGCGTTACGATGTAGCCGTCTTTTTCGTATTTTGACTTGTCAAATTTAAACAAAGCCTTCGGAATTATTAAATTTTCCAAATATTCTTTCACCACGAAAGATCTTGAACCTCCGCCCGGATAGAACTCTTTGTAATTGTAGAGCGTGTTGCTGTCGGTATAAATACCAATCTGTGCATATTCAATATCCGATTTTGATTTTGGCGTCAGTTTCAGATACTTTATTTTTTTTCCGTTGACGGTTTCTGTCTTTGCAAGTGAAACTTTGAAATTTGATTTGTAAACATTCAAAATTTTGGTCGGCGAAAGAAAATCATCACTGTCCGGAGAAGGCTGTGAAACGGTCACTTCCTTGTCTTCTTTTGAAATGGTGTACAGACTTTTTCCGTCATACATCTGACGGATGTCCATCACCTCGACATTGTATTTTTCTTTGGCGGCAAACAGTTCACCGGTTTCTGTCTTTTGATTTTCACTGTCAGTGAATTCAAATTTGATGTAGTAGGCAGCAAGTTTTTGATAATTTCTGCTCACTTTGTCCAAAATGTCATCTGCCGACTGTGCTTTCAGACCGATTGCAGCCAACAGAAAGACAGAACTGAAAAGAAACAATTTTTTCATCCGGATTAATTTTGATTCAGATTATCCAACAACTGTTCCAAACTCATCTCATCCTGAATCAGCACCTGACGTGCTTTGCTGCCCTCAAACGGACCGACCACACCGGCTGCTTCCAACTGATCGATCAGCCTTCCCGCACGGTTGTAGCCCAATTTTAATTTTCGCTGCAAAAGCGATGCTGAACCCTGCTGTGCAATTACAATCACCCTTGCCGCATCTTCAAAAAGCGAATCCCTTTCGCTCAGATCTACATCCATCAGACTGTTTTCTTCACCCGAATATTCAGGCAGTTGGAATGCTTCTGGGAATCCTCTCTGCGAACCGATAAATTCGGTGATGCTGTCAACCTCCGGCGTATCCACAAATGCACACTGAAGTCTGATCAGTTCATTGCCGGTGGTATAAAGCATATCTCCTTTTCCGATCAGCTGATCGGCACCGGAAGAATCGAGTATGGTTCTCGAATCGATTTTTGAAGTCACACGAAACGCAACCCTTGCCGGAAAGTTTGCTTTGATAATTCCGGTAATCACATTGACCGACGGTCTCTGGGTTGCGATGATCAGATGGATTCCGACTGCCCTCGCCAATTGCGCAAGTCGAGCAATCGGTGTTTCCACTTCTTTGCCTGCGGTCATGATCAGGTCTGCAAATTCATCCACAATCAGAACGATATAAGGAAGATATTTGTGACCTTTTTCGGGACTCAGTTTTCTTTGTCTGAATTTATCGTTGTATTCTTTGATGTTTCTGACATACGCATTTTTCAGCAGTTCATAACGGTCATCCATCTCGATACAGAGCGAATTCAGTGTATAAATCACCTTTGTATTGTCGGTTATGATCGCATCATCGCTGTCGGGCAGTTTTGCCAGATAATGTCTTTCAATTTTTGAATAAAGTGTGAGTTCCACTTTTTTCGGATCGACCAGTACAAATTTCAGTTCGGTCGGATGTTTTTTATAAAGCAATGATGCAATGATCGCATTCAGACCGACTGATTTTCCCTGACCGGTTGCACCTGCCATCAGCAGATGCGGCATTTTAGCCAGATCCACAACCAGTGTTTCGTTTTCGATGGTTTTTCCAAAAGCAATCGGCAGTTCCATTTTTGACTGCTGAAATTTGTTGGAAGCTATGACCGAACGCATCGAAACAATGGTCGGATTTCCGTTTGGAACTTCAATCCCGATGGTTCCTCTTCCGGGTATCGGTGCAATGATTCGGATTCCCAGTGCAGAAAGACTCAATGCGATATCGTCTTCCAGATTTTTGATTTTTGAAATTCTGATGCCTGCTTCGGGCACGATTTCGTACAGTGTAACCGTCGGTCCGATGGTCGCTTTGATCTGCGAAATTCCGATTCCGTAATTTGCAAGCGTTTCAACGATACGGTTTTTGTTTTGTTCAAGTTCCTGCTGGTTGATGGTCACATTGTCTGCCGCTTCATATTTTTTCAGCAAATCGAGTGTCGGGAATTTATAATTTGGAAGTTCAAGCCTATGATCATATTCACCAAATTTATCAACCAGTTCCGCCGCAATTTTATCAACCGTTTCTTCTTCACCGACCGCCTCTATGGTCAGTTCCACATCGTTTTCGTCTTTGGCGGGAATATGGGTGACGGTTTGCACCGGTTTGGTTTCAACTTCGGTTTTGAGAATTGTCGCTATAGTTTCATCTTCGTTTGAAGTTTCTGTTTTCAATCCAAGGGGTTCAGTCTTTTCCTCTTCGGGTTCTGTTTTTGGTTTTTTAATTTCAATTTTTGCACCATCGCCGTCCAGTCCGTCAGAATCGCGTTCGAGTCTTTCAGCGATTGAATCGGGTGTGATTTTCCAGTTGACGATGATATAAATGAGCAGACTGACCAGCAGCAGTATTCCGGTTCCGATTTTTCCGATAAAATCATTGAGCACATCATTGACTTCAAATCCCATTACACCATGCAGTATGCCGATATGACTGAAAAATCCGAATGCGATCGGGAGCCAGATCAGAAAAAACAGACAATTGTAAAAAAGGTTGAACGGTTTTAATCTTTTCAAACGGGTCAAAATCTTAATTCCCAAAAGAATCAAAAAGACCGGAAAGAAAATTGCAGTTACACCGATTCCGTTGTAGATGATCAGCTCACCCAAATAGGCACCGATTTTCCCCATCATATTTTCGGGTACGATTTCCCGGTTCCAAAAATCATCGAGCTGGCTCTGATCTTCGGTATAATTCATCAGATAGGACACAAACGAAATCAGCAGAAAAAGTCCGGCTGCAATCAGAAGCACGCCGGCTATGGTTTTCAGAATCTTTTTTCTGGAATTTTCGTTATTTGTAAGCTTTGAGTCGTTCATTTGCAGGCGGAAAATTCAATTCACAAAAGTAAATAAAATCATTTATAAATGCTAAAGCATATTTTTTAGGGTTTTAAGACGTTTTTGTCTTTTTTTTAATTGAAATTTTAAGAATCAAATCCAATTCTTATTTTGAATTTGTAACTTTGCAAAAATATACTTTCGATTAATATACAGCAATTGGAAACCATTCAGTCAATACGTTGGAATGCAGAAGAATACGGTAAGTTCAGCACTTTGGTGCGGGATTATATGAACAAACGTCAGACTACATCAGATTTTTACAATCGTTTTCCAAGCGAAGAGTCACTGATTGAACAAACAATAGACAAGCTGAAATCATTTAAGAACAGGGAAATCCTATGTGATTCGCTGGAAAAACAGCTTTCGTTTTTGGACCTGACCGAACCGCAGATTGAAAATCTTGAAAAATTAAGAAAAGGCAATACGGTGACCGTCACTACCGGTCATCAGCTGAATCTTTTTACCGGTCCGGTCTATATTTTTTACAAAATCCTTCAGGTGGTCAAATGCTGTGATTATATGAATGTGAGACATCCTGAATTTAATTTTGTTCCGATATTCTGGATGGCGACCGAGGATCATGACTTTGAGGAAATCAATCATTTTTGTTTCAGCTGCAAAAGATATTCGTGGGAACGGGATTTTGGCGGTGCAACCGGCAGGATGAATCTGGACGGAATAGATAAAGTTTTTGAAGAATATTTTCAGGATCTTCCGGATTCAAGACATGCGGACGAACTGAAACAGTTGGTAAAGGATTCCTATCTGAGTTCAAAAACGCTGACTGAGGCAACCCAAAGACTGATTCATGAACTGTTTGGAAGATTTGGTCTTCTGATGGTTGACGGCGATGACCGAGAATTGAAAAAACTGATGATCCCTGCTTTTGAAGAAGATTTGATTCAAAATACAGCTTTTAAAAAAGTGGGTGAAACCAATCATAAACTGGCAGAGAATCATTACAATATACAGGTCAATCCGAGAGAGATCAATCTTTTTTATCTGGAAGGAGATTCGGTTCGTGAAAGAATTGTTTTTGAAGACGGAAAATTCAAAGTGCTGAATACTCAACTTGAATTCAGTGAGCAGGAAATCAAAGAAGAATTAAAAAATTATCCCGAAAAATTCAGTCCGAATGTAATTCTCAGACCGCTTTATCAGGAAACCATATTGCCCAATGTCGCTTATATTGGAGGTTTTGGCGAATTGTCCTACTGGCTTCAGCTCAAAAGTTTTTTTGAAGCGATGAACATCGACTATCCGCTGGCGATCGGTCGAAATTCGTTGATGGTCATCAGTTCGAAACAAAGAGAAACGCTTGAAAAATTATCAATCGATTTTTCGGATCTGATGCTGCCGGTTCAGGAAATCATCAACCGAAATGTGATTCAGAACAGCGAGACCGGAATTGATTTCGGTAAATATGAGGAAATGCTGACTGTGATGTTTGACGAATTGAATCAAAAAGCAGTCAAAACAGATGCCACTTTTTCAAAAATGGTTGCCGCTCAGCGGACCAAACAGCTGAAAGGACTTGCGAAGATGTTCAAAAGGCTGGAGCGAGCCGAACGAAAAAAACAAACCGACAGAACAGAAAGAATAGAAGCCATCTATAAAAAATTGTTTCCAATCAATAAACTTCAGGAAAGGGTGGATAATTTCTCTGAATTTCATCTCGAATACGGATTTCATTTTATTGACGAAATCTACGATGAAATAAATCCGATTGATTTTTGTTTTACTATTAAAACATTCGATAATTAAAAGTATTGTATTTTTGATTTTCTAATTGCTGCTCAAATGAAAAACATCTTTGGCATATTGTTCTTATTGCTGTTGTCCGGACTGCTTTCGGCTCAGCAGAAAACGCATAAAGTGGAGGCTCAGGAAACGGTTTACGGAATTTCCAGACAATACGGAATCAGTCAGGAAGAACTGATCAATGCAAATCCTTTTCTGAGAGACAGGATGCTTCAAATTGGTGATGAACTGTTGATTCCCGACAAATCCGGTAACAGGGGTGACGGAAACATCAAGCCAAAAGAGGACGGAAATATAAATGCGACGGTTACTCCGATTGACGAACCCGGTCAGACCGTGATTGTGCCAAAAGAAGACAGCAATTTTATTTATCTTGAAATCAAACCCAAACAGACGATTTATTCGCTGACCAAAGAATACAATATTTCTGAAGAAGCGCTTAAAAGCCTGAATCCTCAATTAAAAGACGGATTGAAAGCAGGCGACATCATCAGAATTCCAAAAAAATCAAATCAGAATAATGAAGAAGAAATCGTTCCGGCAGGAATGTATAAGGTGAAAAAAGGAGACACCGTTTATTCGCTTTCCAGACAGTTCAATGTGAGCTCGGATGAATTTTATATTGCAAATCCGGGTGTTCAGATTACAGGTCTGGTGGTTGACACCTATATTAATATACCCAAAAAGGGAAAAATTTCGGCTGTGATTCAGGACGGTTTCATCGAACACAAAGTCAAACAGGGTGAAACGATTTATTCGATTACAAAATTGTACCGGGTTACTTTTGCCGATTTGCTGAAATACAATCCCGAACTGTCAGAAGGTCTGAGAGCCGGAATGACTTTGAAGATTCCCCTGCCGGAAGGAGCCGACATTGTCAAGACCGGAAAAATCAAAAGAGCGGATGACAATATGATCAATATTGCGCTGATCCTTCCTTTCCATCTGGATGATCCGAATGCAAGATTGGCTGAAAAAGGCATATCTGCCGACATACTGATCGGTGCGAAAATCGCGCTTGATTCGCTTGCTTATACCGGTAAGAAAATTAATCTGAAGGTTTATGATTCGGGCAACAGTTCTCAAAGCGTTGAAACATTGATCACATCTAACGATTTTTCACAATTTGATGCTGTGGTCGGACCGCTTTTCGGCTCGAATTTTAAAACTGCTGCGACCATTTTGTCCGGTTCGGGCATCACTGTGGTTTCGCCTTTGAGCAATTCCGAAGATTTGAGAGAATTTGAAAATGTGGTGGTGGTAACGCCTTCGGATGAAGATATTGCAGATGCGATTGTCAGTGAAATTGCAGCCAATTACAAAGGTCAGCAGATTCAGATTCTGACCGACGATCGTTATCAGGGACTGGCAGATTATTTCTCTAACAATCTGAAAAAGAAACTGCCGGCGGCCGATATTATGGTGACCAAAAACATCAGTCAGCTCGAGCAAACTTCAAAAACAGTTGACGAAAAACTGAGCGACGGAACAGTTGTGGCAAAAACAATTTCTGATCCGCTGATTGCGGTTCTGGTTTCTGACAACAATTCACTCGGAGATAAATTTGTCGACAAACTCAAAAAGATGGATACTGACAATCTGAGCGGATACGGTGTTAAATTTGTGAATGCCTATGACATTTACAGCGACAAAAACAAATCGAATATTTCTGCTCTGAAAAATATCGGATTTACTTTTGCAACCAACCGACTGGTGAATGTGTACGGAAAAAGCGAAAGAAATACGATTCAGAAATTCCTTGATCTGTACTGCGAAATTCCAAACGAATACCGACAGCTCGGTTTTGACACCTTGTATGATCTGGTTGACCGGATGAATACACGCGGCGATGTTTTGAACAATCTGGGCAGCGAAAAAACCCGTCTTGCCACCAAATTCAAATATGTGAAAAGCGGAAAAGCCTTTGTCAATACCGGCGTGAGAGTAATCAGACTGTTTACCGAAGCGGACGAATCGCCCGACGATGTGGATGATTAATTCAGAAATTTTTTAGAATCTCGCCTGAATCTGAACCGAACCCGAATGTATGCTTTTGTTGCCTTCGGTTTTTCGGCCGTCATAACTGATGTTGACGCTCAGAAATGAATTCAGCTGTCTCTGAAATGTAAACTGCCAGACCATATTGTTGCCCGGTTTCAAACCTTCCATCATCTGATTTCCAACCACCGACTGACCGTTTCCGGTAAAATCATTTTTGATGTAATTGAAAGTTCCCAAAAGCGAAGATTTGCTGCCGTCGTTCCACTGAATTTCAGCCCCCAGGTCCGATTGTTTCAGTTTTTCGATTCCTTCGGTATTCTTTTTTGTCTGGAAAGTGTAATTCAGCGCTGCACTGAATTTTGATTCGATCTGATAAGAAATTCCGGGCTTCAGACGCCATGCATCCAGTTTGAATCTTCGGCTTGCAAACATATCTGAATGACTTGAAGTTCTGATGTTTTCTGCTTCTGTCAAAATACTGAAATGCTGCCAAGGACGATATTTTGTGTTGAGCAGATGACTTTTTGAATTGCGAGATTCGGCACCCGTAAACAAAAAGTTTTGACTTTCCTGACTCGAATAGGTATAAGCCGCCGACCATTTGTATTTTCCGCCCTGGTTGAAATTCAAAATGCTTTTCAGACTTCTCGATTTGTTGAGCAGTTCGTCTGATTTTACAAACGGATTCCACTCAAGCGTTCTTCCGTTTTTAAACAATGAATTGGTTGACTGAAGCGATCCCTGAAGCATCCATCTGCCCAAAAATTCGTTTTCTGAATTCAGCAGTTCTCTGGGTTTGATACGAACCGAAAGATTCAGATTGTTTTTGTTGGTTTTCAGATAATTGATGGTATTGGTGTAAACCCGGATGTAATTTGCCTCATCCTGATATTCAGCAATTTCAAATTCGTCGAGCTGTTCCAAACCGTCACCGTTGTAATCGGTCCATTTGTAAATTCCCATTCCGTCGGTGACTTTCACATATTCAAATTCACGCTGGGGTTCCATTCCGCTGCCCAATTCATAAAACAGGTTGACTGTCATCCCGTTCCGAAGCAGACTTTTGTACCATTTGATATTTCCGGTGATAAAATCCTCATTCGGATTGTCTTCAAAAACATATTTTACGGTTCTGTAATGAAATGAAGTTTCCAGTCTGTGATTGGTTCGGCTGATCAGTTTTGAGTTGAGGATCCAGCCGTTTGAACGGGTCAGTCGCTGCATCACACCAAAACGAACCGAATCGTCTTTTCGGTTGTAATAGGTCAGTTCCGCATAGATCTTCGCAGTGTCGCCGATTCCCGCCATTCCTCTGATTTCGTTCCATCTGAATGACTGATCGGACAGATGATTTCCGTCGGTCGAATTCTGACGGTCTTCGATTTCATTGTCTTCACCGCCGAATCCTGCACCCAGCCAAAATGAATTTTTGATCTTTCTTTTTGCGGTTGCATTGTATCTGACAAATCTGGATTTGTCTGCTTTCAATTCAGGATTAACAATATTTTGTTTGCTGTTGTTCAAAATTGAAAATCCGGCTTCTGCAAAATTCTTTTTGGTCAGATAATTCAGACTCAGATCATTTTTGATTCCGTCATAAAAATCTTTGTTTTGAAGATAATGCAGATCATATTTCAGTTTGAGCGAATCTCTCAGCGAAGATTCAAGACCCAGCCTCAGATAGGTCTGATCGGCATCCGACAATTCGTTTTCAAGATTGAAATCACGGTCAAATTCAACCGATCTCAGTCTTTGAATCGAATTAAAATTCTTTTGAATAAATGAAAATTCCAACTGTGGCTGAAGTTTCCAGTGTTTGAGTTCAAAATCTTTGTTTCCGTAAATCCTTGTTGCCAAACCGATGTTTTCACCGTCATCTTTTGACGAAAACAAATTTAAATCCTGATTGCTCATTCCCAAATCGATTCCGATCACTCCGCCGGTTTTGAATTTATAGGCAGAATTCAAAGTATAAACCTGAAGTCTTTTGGGCGGAATCAACTGACGGACCGGTTCGTAATTTCCCTGCATTAACCCATCGATTGGCGGAACATACTCAAATATTTTTCCGTTTACTTCAACATTTGATGCCACATAATTTCCTTTTCCGTCGCCCATATAAGTGAATGAAACCTGCCAGAGTTCTTCATTCGGATCATCTGAAAATTCAAAAACTTCAACACCACTAATCTGTATTTTTCGATACAGATTTTTTTCGGGATCATAATCGGAACGAACTGCGGTGGTATTGTACATTTCATCAGGATTGTTTCCGGCTTCTGACAAAATCTGAATATCTTCATCACTCAAATTGTCGGTCAGCGGGTTGTTTTTTGAATCTCCGTTTGAATAAAAATGTCCGGCAATCCTGAATCTTTCCGATTCGTGTTCAATCCCGCCATAGGCAAGGAATTGGGTATAAGCGCGGTTGGCATACAGATATTCGACCGTAATCCTTGAATTGTCTGTAATCAGCCGGTTTGAAGTAAATGAAAGTTCACCTGTATTGTAATTGATCACATAATCCCGGTCTTCACCTCTGGTGAGCAGTATTCCGTCCAGATATACTTTTTCACTGCCCGAAACAATGATGATATAGAGTTCGTTGTTGTTGCCCGACAATCGGTAGGGTCCCTGATTTCCGTTTTGACCGGTGATTTTCTTGCTTGCAAATTCTCCCCGGGTCGTACTTCCGGCAAGACTGATTCTGGTTTTTGAATCATTTGAATGGGTCAGTTCGGTTGAGATTTCCACACCGGTAACTTTCTGTGTAAAATTTCCAAAAAAATCATTTTCCTGAATCAGATCAACATGACCGGCTTTAATTTTTGAATTTTTATTAAAAATCTCAACATAGATTTTATCAAATTCCTGCAATTGCTGGGTGTAACCGTCTGCCTGTATCGGTACATTGTTGTCTGAAATCACCGCATTGATCCCGATTTCGTTTGTGAGCTGACCGGTCAGCTGCAGATCGAGCGATGATTGAACCGAAGCGCTCTGGTTGTTTCCAAATCGGATTCCCCGCACGAGCGAACCCCGGCTGTTCAATCCGTCAAAAGGTTTTTTTGCCTCTCTCTTTTCTCTTGAAAGTGTGTAATATCTGTTTTCTGCAACCGGTTCACGGATAATGGCTGTGTCTTTTGAAAAAACGGTCTGCTGTTTAAAATCGGGATGAACAAAATAGGAAATGATTACTTTCTGACTGTTCAGGCTCGAATCAAAAATAATTTCGGCTGTGCTGTAATCAATCTTATAAAAGAGGTCTGAGATTTCATTTCCGTTTTCGTCTGTTATTTTAAATTTCTCGGGTAAAATCAGATTGGCATTGAGTTTCAGCGTATCTGAAGAAACTACAATGCTGTCCTGTCTGAAATTATCATTGGTCCAGCCGGTTTCCTGAGCTCCCAGCCGAAAGAATGATAAAATCAAAAACAATGCACCGATATATTTCTTCAGATCCAAACAGATGAATTTATTTACAAATAACGGAAATTTGAATCTTGTGGTGTATTTGTTTTCTGATTTGAGGTTGGAAATAGACTTATTTTGGTTTGAACTTAAGTTTTTCAATCAGATCTGTAAAATATTTTGCATTCCAAAGCTGAATTTGAGAATCATCTTTTACAAAACGACCCACGTCTTCTCTGATTCCGTTAAATGAAACCGATTTGATCTTTTCTTTTAATAAATTTAAAATTTGTTCATTTGAAATTGACTCGTCCGGCCAGTCTCCCGAATCTTTTGCTCTTTCCAAAAAGTGTGCGGCATCGAGCTGAACACCTTTTCGGATATACCATTCCAAATCATACCAGTCTCTGCCTTTTACTCTGTTTTTCCATTTTCTGAACAATAATGCGTGCAATTTTCTGGCAAAAAGAGACGATAGCGAAAAGCATTTTACATAAAATGAAAAAGGTCGAATCATCAATTTTTCTTCGGTATCAAAATTCAACGGAGGCTGGGTGTCAATCTCGATTTTAATCTTAATGTTTTTGTTTGTTTTAATTTCGCTTTGTTTTACAATTCCTTCCAAAACAAGCTCATTGCTGATGGTTTCAGTTTTCAAAAATGCAGATTCCACTTTTGAATCGGCTGTCTTTTTCTTTTCACCTAAACTGACAGTGATTCCAACCGCTTCAAACTCTGTTTGGATGGACGGAAAGTAAGGTTCCAGTCTAAAATCCGGATCAGAATTTAACAATGAAAAATCCAGATCTTCAGAATATCTTTCCAAACCGTAAAATATTCTCAAAGCAGTTCCGCCATAAAATGCTGCTTTCTCAAAAAAATCTGTTCTCGAAAGAGCGGCAAGTGTAATTTCCTGCATAATCTCTCGCAATGCCGCTAAAGTTTCATCCGAATTTTCGGGCTGATATTCCTGCAACCATTCTTTAATCATAATTTTCTCAGACTTTTGATCAGCATTTTCAAATTTTCCTTTTTTGGCGCATCATCAACCCAGTTTTGGATGATTTCGGGATTTAATCTTTTCAAAACATCCTCTTCAATTCTTAAATCTTCGATTAAAAATTCAAAGGTTTGAATAATGCTTTTAAGCTGGATACCTGCTGTTAGAATGATTTTATCGCACAATGCCTTTTCGGGTGACGCAATCATTGCAAACTGATTTTGAGCCAGCTCGATGCTTTTGATTCCAAATGAATAATAAGGCGCATTCTGATGATGATAACTGAATCTGCCCAAAGCGGTTCTGTAAGTTTTTGATGTTTTCAATGTAACAGAACTGACTTCAAACACCCTTTCAGGAATCATTTCCCAATATGAAAGTGCGCTTTCCAAACTGACGTAGCTCGGCCCGCGCAAATGATTTGCAACCAGAAAGATTTCAATTTTGTCGAGCTGTGAACCGTCAATATACAGACCTCTTCTCAGTGAAATCAATTCTCCGCTTTTGATCATTTCGCTGATTTTGTCGTTGGGTCGTTTGTAGTCTTTCAGTTTTTCCAAAACAACTGAACGATCCAAAGGAACCGGAAATTCTGTTTCGATTGACATCTTATGCGAAATTCTAATACAATAATCGGAATAAATCCGATTATGTGCAAATAATTTTACATATTATTAAATAAGCTTACATTTAAAATCCTAATTAAAAATAGAAATTCCGTCAGCCCGTTGACTGAATTCATGTAAATTTAGTCAGTCTATTGACTGAATTAACAAAAATTATCTCGACTTCATAACATAAAAAAACCGCTTCAGTCAAAGCGGTTTTTACGATTTATAATTTATTTTTTACCATTTGAACAACGGTCTGTCAGACATCAGATCGTTTACTTTTTTACCGACAGCCTCCAAAACCGTGTCATTGTCTTTGTTCATCAGTGCCTCGTCGATCAGATCGGCTATGGTTTCCATATCTTTTTCTTTCAGACCTCTGGTTGTAATCGCAGGCGTTCCCAAACGGATACCCGAAGTGGTGAACGGCGATTTGTCATCAAACGGAACCATATTTTTGTTGCAGGTGATATGTGCTTTCACCAGACAGTTTTCGGCTTCTTTTCCGTTGATGTCTTTGTTTCTCAAATCAATCAGCATCAGGTGGTTGTCTGTTCCGCCTGAGATGATTTGATAACCGTGGCTGACCATTGCATTGGCGAGCGCTTTTGCATTTTTTGAAACCTGAAGGATGTAGTCAAAATATTTGTCAGAAAGCGCTTCCTCAAAAGCAACCGCCTTGCCTGCAATCACATGTTCGAGCGGTCCGCCCTGAGTTCCGGGGAATACACCCATATTCAGCAGATTTGACATCATTTTGATTTCTCCTTTTGGCGTTTTGTGACCCCAAGGATTTTCAAAATCTTTTCCCATCATGATGATTCCTCCTCTCGGACCTCTCAGCGTTTTGTGGGTGGTTGAAGTTACGATGTGACAGTGCGGTAGCGGATCACTCAAAATTCCTCTTGCAATCAGTCCGGCGGGATGTGCAATGTCTGCCATCAGCAGTGCACCGATTTCGTCAGCAACTTCTCTGAATTTTTTGTAGTCGATGTCTCTTGAATAGGCAGAAGCACCGCAGATGATCAGTTTTGGCCTTTCCTTCAAAGCGGTTTGACGCATCGCCTCATAATCGATTCTTCCGCTTTCTCTTTCCACCTGATAAAAACAGGTCTGATACAGAAGTCCGGAAGCGCTCACCGGCGAACCGTGGGTCAGGTGACCGCCATGCGACAGATCCATACCCATCATTTTTTCGCCCGGTTTCAAAACGGCAAGATAAACAGATGCATTTGCCTGTGAACCCGAGTGCGGCTGAACATTTACATATTCTGCATTGAAAAGATGTTTCAGTCTTTCGATGGCAAGCGTTTCAACTTCGTCAATCACTTCGCAGCCGCCGTAATATCTTTTTTGCGGATAACCTTCCGCATATTTGTTGGTGAGTATTGAACCCACAGCCTCCATCACATCGTCGCTCACGTAATTTTCGGAAGCAATCAGTTCCAGTCCTACGGTCTGTCTCTCTCTTTCGTCCTCTATCAGATCAAAAATAATGTCTCTTGCCATTTTTTTATAAATTAATCCTCAAAGTTAAATATTTTTTGATTGAGAATCTGCCCTGATCGGATAAGAATCATCCGTTTTCTGTTTTTGATTTGCAAACTTTGAATAACTTTAAACCATGGAAAGGATTTTGGGAATCGGTCTGATGTCGGGCACTTCTTTGGACGGACTTGATATTTGTCTTTCAGAATATCAATTTCCGATTCCCGGATTCAAAATTCTTTTGGCCGAAACCATTTCTTATTTGCCTGAATTAAAACAAAAATTAAAAAATTCAATTTTACTTTCCGGCGAAGAACTTTGTCGATTTGATATGGAATACGGTCATTTTCTTGGCAAAACAGTCAGAGAATTTATCAATAGAAACAAAATTCAAAATCCTGAATTTATCGCTTCTCACGGTCATACTGTTTTTCACAATCCAAAGGAAGGTTATACGGTTCAGATTGGAAACGGAACTGCGATATTTGCCGAAACCGGAATCAAAACGATTTATGATTTCAGAACTCAGGATGTTGCATTGGGCGGTCAGGGCGCACCTTTGGTGCCGATTGGCGATGAACTTTTGTTTGGTGAATATGATGGCTGTCTGAATTTGGGTGGTTTTTCAAATATTTCATTTAATCGAAATGGAAAAAGAATTGCATTTGACATTTGTCCGGTCAATATTGTACTGAACCGACTTTCTGAAAAACTCGGAAAATCTTTTGACAAAGACGGTGAAATCGCAAAATCCGGAAAGCTTGATTCAAAACTTTTGAAAAAACTCGATCAACTGGAATTTTATCGAACTAAACCGCCAAAATCATTGGGAATCGAATGGTGTCAGCAATTTATTTTTCCAATACTTGAAACATCCGGATTGACTGTCGAAGACCAAATTTCAACTTTTGGTTTTCATATTTCAAATCAGATTTCAAAGGTGCTGAATCATTATCAGATCAAAAATGTACTGATAACCGGCGGCGGCGCATTCAATTCTTTTCTGATTGAATCGATCGGTTCAAAAACCGATACCAAGTTGATTTTGCCCGAAAATGAAATTATAGAATACAAAGAAAGTCTGATTTTTGGCTGGCTCGGTTTGTTGAGATTAAAAGGAGAAATCAATATACTCAGTTCTGTAACCGGTGTATCAAAAGATCATTCGTCGGGTTTGATTGCCGGAAATTAAATCATTCAAAAAAATAAAAAAATTCCAAAAAATATTATTTCGAAAAAGGATGAAAGCCGCTGAAATTATATAAATACTTATCTTTGAGCCATGAAAAAGAGGTTGGTACTGGTGGACGATAATCACTCGCTGATTAGGGTGATTGCTGAAAAACTTTCATTTTTTGATGATTTCAATCTGAAATATACTGCATCAAACGGAAAGGAATTGCTTGAAAAACTTTCTGATAATCCGCAGGTAGATCTGATACTGATGGATATAGAAATGCCGGTGATGAACGGTATTGAGGCAACTGCAGAAGTCAAACAAAGATATCCGCAAATCAAAATTGTGATGCTGACCGTTTTTGACAATGACGAAAACATTTTTCATTCGATCCAGGCAGGCGCGGACGGATATCTGCTCAAAGAAATCGATCCGCAGGGACTGCATGACGGAATTTCGGATACGCTGAGCGGCGGCGCCGGAATGACACCTTCGATTGCACTGAAAACCTTGAAGCTATTGCGAAATCCGATCAAAGCAGAAATCAGCGATGAGCAGAAAGAAGAAATCAATCTGTCTGAAAGAGAGGCTGAAGTATTGCAGCAGTTGTGCAAAGGATTGAGTTATACCGCAATTGCGGATAATCTGATTCTTTCGCCAAGTACGATCAGAAAACACATTGAAAATATCTACAAAAAACTTCAGGTACACAGCAAATTGGAAGCGATTCAGAAAGCCGAGCGGAACAAGCTGATTTAAAAATAGGGCAAATGCCTTATTGGGTATGTCTGCCGCTGCTTATATATTTGCCATACAATTAAAAACTATTTCAATATGAAAACTAAAAATTTATTAATGATTGCTGCGCTGCTGTTTTCTTCGGCAGTATTTACTTTTTCGTGTAAAAGTGACGATGACGGCGGTGGAGGCGGTGGAGCCGGATCGGGTGAAATCACCGCGAAGGTTGACGGCACCACAGTTACAACCATTGAATTGACGACTGCTGCTTCAAATGCAAACGGAAATCTGATGATTCTTGGAAATGACGGAGGCCAGAATCCAAACAAAGCATTCACCATGACGATTGTAGGTTTTGACGGCCCCGGAACATACCCGGTTGGCGGCGGAGCAAACATTTTTAATGTATGCACCTATACCCAAACAGATGCATCAAATCCTTCAAATCCGGTTGCAACAGTATGGTCAGCACCTTATGATGACAATCAGGTTGGAGAAATCAAGGTTTCTGAAGTGACTTCGACCTACGTGAAAGGTACCTTCTCATTTAAAGGAAAAGACCAGGAGGGAGGAACCATTAAGAATGTGACCGAAGGCTCGTTCAACGTGAAATTTATGTCTCTGCCATAAACCGGAATTCAAAACGGATTTTTTCGGCAGATTAAAAATAGCAGGCTGCAGTGACAATGAAGAGGAATTTCCCGGAAGGTCGCTGCAGTTTTTGATGATTGTTTAATTCAGATTAAAAAAATGAAAAATTTACGGTCAATAAGATTATTTATCGGATTATTTCTAATCGGCGGTCTGATGTTCGGTCAAAATGAAAAACTCAAAAAGGAAATTGACTCGCTCAATAACCAGTCCTATGAGAAAAAGATCGAGACCTCAGGCAGCAATATCCAAAAATATCTGAACAATCTCAGTGCTGCCAAAAAAATCAATTATCCGATGGGGATTGCGGAAAGTTATGCAAACCTGTCGATGATCTATTATTACAAAGGAGAATATGACACTGGCGTTGATTATTTTCTGAAAGCTGTCGATAAATACAAAGAATTGGGCGAATACGGTAAAGCCGGCGGTCTGTACGGACTGTACGGATACCGGTTCAGAAGACAAAACATACCCAAGGCGATCGAGTATATGAAAATCGGCATTCGGATGGCCGAAAAAGCAGGAGCTGAGGATGAACTCAGGTCGCTGTATGACAATTACGGGGTGGTGCTGGAAGACAAAGGAGATTATGACAGTGCTTTTTATTATTACTACAAATCATTGGATATGAAACGCAAAACCAATGACGAAGTAGGCATCCCATACAGCCTCAACAAAATTGCTGCACTCAAATCTATACTCGGTGATTACAAAGGTGCAAAAGTGATTTTTGATGAAGCCTACCAGCGAAGACTCAAACTGAATGACAAAGTCGGTATTGCTGAAAACCTGAGTTTCTACGGAACCTTTTATGAAATGCAGAAGGATTATGACAATGCGCTGAAATATTTCAGTGAAGCGCTGGAAGTCAGCAAAGAAGCCGGATACAACTGGCTGACCTCAAATATCTACAATTCACTCGCTGAAAATTCAAAAGAAAAAAACGACTACAAAAATGCTTTTGTGTATTTGAAAGAACACATGGCATACAAGGACAGTATTTACAATATGGAAAGTACCGTCAACCGCAACCAGCTTGAGGTTCAGTTTGAAACCAACGAAAAAGAAAAAAAGATACTCGAACAAAGAGCTGATCTGGCCGAACAGCGTTTGGAAATTGAACATAAAAACAGGTTTTTGTACGGACTCGGTTTTTTGGCGCTGCTGATTGCTCTGACCGGTTTTATGATTTACAGAACCCAAAAATTCAAAAACGAACAGCTCAAAAGAGAAAATCTGCTCAAAGATTCGCTGATCAAAGTTGAAGCAGAAAACAAGGTTCAACAGGAAAGATTGAGGATTTCGAGAGATCTGCACGACAACATCGGTTCACAGCTTACCTTTATCATTTCGTCGCTTGACAATCTCAAATTCAAACTCCAAAAAGACAATCCGGATGCGGTGGTCAGACTGGAAGAAATCAATCAATTCACCCGAAATACGATCAACGAACTCAGAGATACGATTTGGGCGATGAGCAAAGAAAACATCAGTTTTTCGGATCTGAGGATTCGGATCAACAATTTTATCGAAAATGCAAAATCGGCTGCTTCTGACATTGATTTCAAAACAGAAATTTCTTCGGCGATTGAAGAATCTCATAAATTTTCTGCATTTGAAGGAATCAATCTGTACCGGCTGATTCAGGAAGCAGTCAACAATGCGGTCAAACATTCGGATGCATCAGAAATTTCGGTCAAATTTGACAAATCAGGCGACAAATTCAGGATTACGGTTTCAGACAACGGAAAAGGAATTCCGGCCGAAAAAATCGGAACCGGAAACGGTCTGGACAATATGAAAAACCGAATTTTGGATCTCGGCGGAAGTCTCGACATTGATTCTGCACCGGGCGAAGGTACACGTCTGAATTTCAGTTTTTGATAAATTTAAATTCTGAAATCTAAGCTTCTTTTTTCACCAGACTTTTGATTCCCTGTGCAACCCTTCTTCCTGTCTCGGCTGCACCGTTCATAAATCCCTGAAACATCTCGCTGCAGTGTTCGCCTGCAAAAAAGCAGTTGCCGACCGGCTCGATTTCGTGACCCGCAATCGTAGTCCACTGCCCGGGCTTGTAACAGCTGTAACTTGCTTTCACCCACGGATATTCGATCCAGTTCACAAACACATGTTTGTTTTTGAATTTCTCTTTTGATTCGACAAATATTTTATCGAGTTCGTCTACAAAACCGTTGACTCTTTCTGTCGGAAGTTCGGTTCGCCAAACATGATCGGGCGGTGCAAGCGGATTTTTGAATGATTCATCACAAAGTTTTTGAGAAAATTCACCGCCGAAATATGTGACATAAGCACCAAACGGATTGTTCAAAGTTCTGTTCACACTTCCGTCCCAACCGTTGGTCATATCGTTTGTAAACAGATAGCCCATCGCTTTGTTTTTCTCGCTTCGCCACGGCTGGCGGTCATAACCCAAAATCAGTTTTGTATTGTTTCCGTATCCGAGTTCGTTGATGCATTTTTGTTTTTCGTCCGACATATTTTTGAGCTCGAGTTTCAGTTTTCTCAAAATAGTAAACGGAATGGTTACGACCAGTGTTTTTGCTTTCACTTCTTTTCCGTTTTCAAATCCGACGATATAGCTGCCGTCTTCCTGCTCAATGATCGAACTGACCTGATGATTGGTTTCGATTTTGTCTTCACCGATTTTTTTTGCCAAACCGTCTATGATTTTTGAATTTCCGCCTTTGATCCTGTATCTTTCATCGCTTTCGCCAAAAACTCTGAATCCTTCATCTGTTTCGGTTTCAATCATATCGAGCATATTGATGGTTGACTGCTGTTCACAGTCCAAACCGTATTCTGCCACAAAGGCTGCCACAAACAATTCCTTCAGCCATGCTGCACATTCAAACGAATTGATGTAGTCGGAAAGCGGCAGATTGTCGAGAATCACCGCATCCTCGGTGTCATAATCCTCACCGAGCGAAGCTTTGTCTGCTGCGATTTTTGGCGTGATTTTTTTAAATTCTTTGATGATTTCCTCTTCGCTGATTTTTCGTTTGTCAAAGAAATATATGTCTTTGATCCATCCGTTTTTTTCCTGTTCGTCGATCAGATCGATCAGTTCCAGATTGAATTCTTTTGCCAGTGAAATCATATCTTCATGATTCGAGTCGATGAAATCGCCGCCAAACTCGGGGAAGATTCCCATTTGCATCGCGTCGTTGTAATGGGTGAGTATCCGTCCGCCCAAACGGTGGCTGCCTTCGAATATTCTGTAATTCAGACCCGAACCGATCAGATGGTTCGCACAGTTCAGACCCGAAATTCCGGCACCCAAAATTGCGATATCAAGCATATCCGGATCTTTTTCACTGTCCTTCTTTTCTGATTTGCAGGCAGCAAAAATTGAAGGCGTGCTCAGTGCAATCGCCAGTCCGGCTGCGCCCATTGATGATTCGGTCAGAAACTTTCTTCGGCTGTACAGTTTTGGATTTTCCTTTCGATGCGCCTTTACTTCTGTGTTCAGCGTCGCCATCAGTTGGTTGAGCAGTTTGTTTTTTCTCATGGTATTTAGGTTTTAACTTTTAGTAAATATAAAATTTGATTTTGCTACCAGCTTCCGCCGCCGCCGCCGCCAAATCCCCCACCGGATGAACCGCCGCCGCCGCTGCCGCTGCTCGAGGGTGAACTGACCATTGCCGACTGGGTCGAGCTCATGCTGCTCGAAAATGAATTTGCAAATGTATTCATGCTCATTATACCTGCCGTGTTCGGACTGCTGTACCATTCGGGCGGCGGGATATTGAGTGCTGCAAATTTGCCCGCCCATTCTTTGAGCAGACCGAAAGCCAATGCATAACTCATTGTTTTTTCGAAATAATCGGGATCTGATTCGATCAAAGTCCTGATCCGATTGGTTTCTGCCAGTTTTACAAATTGTTTGAAGCCTTTGATTTCTGACAAAACTTCGCTTCCGCTGCTGTTTTTCTTTTTCATATAACCCGACATGAAAATCAGAAATAGAAAAAAGATCCCGCATACAACAGCAGCCAGAAATCCGAATACAAACAGAAAAATTCCGCTGATAAAAATGGCGCCCAAACCACTGAAAATATAGCTTCTGTTCATCACTTTGTTTGATTTGGGTTCGTAATAAACCTGAGCTTTTGCTTTTAATTCCTTTTTCGCAGCATTCATGGTGGTATAAAATGTATCCTTCAGACTGCTGACCAGCACCGAACCCAGTTCGGTACCATCTTCTGCTTCCGATGAAAATGATCTTGAAAAAAGACCCCAGAAAATTGTTTTTTCATAATTGGGTCTGTCTTCGGGAAGCTCTTTTAATTGGATGATTTTTGTATCTGACTTTGAAAAAATTCCTTTTTTGGGAATTTCAACCACTCTGATGATTCCTTCCTGACCCCATTTCGGTATCAGCGAAATCAGGTCTGATGCGTCTTCACGATCATTGATCAGATAACCCGCCATCGCAGAATCAACTCCCTGCGGCGGATAGTAAGAAGTCACCGCAATCACTTTGTCGTCCTTTCCGAATTTTTTCCAAACCGACCAGAAAATAAATGCAAACCCGCCCAAAATCCACATCCAGCCGTATTTGATAAATCCGGATGGCGAATAATCAACTTCTGTAATCATTTCTTTTGGCATTTTGACCAGCAGCGTGATATTGTCGCTGCCCAGAAAATAAGATGATTCCAGACTTTTACCTGAGAATGTATTGTTTGAATAATTCAGTTCAAATGAGTTCGAAGGATCTGTTCTGCCGTAACTGCCCGAATAGACAAAAGAATTTTCTGTCGAAAGTTTGGCGCCTGTCGGTGCGGTCACATTGAATTCAACATTTTCAAAATCTGCATACCAGCCGTCCGGTTTTATATTCCAGTAAAACATCACCTGATTTTCGTTAAACAGATAGGCATTTTTGACCCGATATCTGATTTCGTAATGCTGCGGCCCAATGATGGTCACATCCGGATCTCCGATTTTGATTTCAAGCGTTCCGGCCAGATCCACAAAAAAACGAGGCGGAATGTCAAATTTATGTCCCGGAACTTTGATGTCGCTGATGTAGATTTTTCGGCTTTCTCCATCCAGATTGTATTTTGTAATGATGTTTCTGAGCAATCCGTGTTTGTATTCGGTAAATTCAACATCATAATATTCGACCACATCAAACCAGCCGTCGGGGTTCATTGTGATGTCTGCGGTGAATTTTTTGACTGTAAATCCCTGTGAAAATAAACAGCTGAAAAAAAACAGAAACAGTAATGAGAGCAGGTGTTTTTTCATTATGGTTTTAGAATTGAGTTTCACAAAAATAATCAGACAAAATCATTTTTTGATTTATTTTTTCGAAAAGCTGCGGGTTGAAAATTCATTTCCGGATTGAGTTTCCCTGCAGATGTCTGTCAGATGACGGATTCGCTCCCGTCAGCGTATGGTTCAATCGTATCGGTGTCGGAAAAATGACCAAACTTAAATCTGTCCGTCTCTCCTGTTTTCTTTAGCCTGAATTGTGAAATTCGAAAACTGAAAGACGGACAGATTTTCATTTATGAAAAGTCAACAGTAACATTTTCTTTTTCTCCGGCAGCAGCTTCAAAATAATTGAAATGCTGGTACTTGAACATGCCTGCAAACAATGCCCCCGGGAAACTTTCGCCGTAAGTATTGTTTTCTCTTACGGTCGAATTGTAATAACGTCTTGCCCTTTCAAGATTTTCTTCGATTTCGGTCAACTGAGTCTGAAGGTTCAGAAACGAAGTATCAGCTTTCAGGTTCGGATAAGCTTCAGCAAGTGCAAAAAGGCTTTTCAGAGTCTGCTGCAAAGTATTTTCTGCCTGAATCTGACCGTTGATGTCACCTTTCGGAACTGCCATTGCAGCATTTCGGGCTTCGATCACCTGGGTAAATGTGTCCTTTTCGTGGGCTGCATAACCCTTGACGGTATTGACCAGATTGGGAATCAGATCGTGCCGTTTTTTGAGTGCGACATCAATATTTGCCCATGCGTCCTGGACCATATTCCTGTTTTTTGCGAATTTGTTGAAGATACCAACCAGCAATCCGCCCAAAACAACGATACCGCCCAATAAAATTAGTCCTGTCATAGTTTATAGAGTTTTAAAATTTCAAATCCTGTTTACCAAAAAATAAATAAGATTTTAAGGCAATTGACTCTGCAAGGTACAATTTAATTTTAAAAAGGCTGAAAAAATGATTTGAGTTCTGGATGTTTTTCTGTTGGGGATTGGTTCAGAAATGAAATTGAGTTTTTAAGCGTGTGGAGCAGAGTACATTTATTTGTGTGATTGTTTTTTGAGTTGATTATATTTGAGGATTCCAAGAAAGTTTATCGGATCAGAACCGCAACAAATGGCAGATTGTTTAAATTTTGAAATAAAACCGGTTGGTTTAATTTCAAATATTTTTTTGGCAAATAATTTTTCGACTTTCACCGAAGCAGCCGAATTTGTGCGACAGCTTGCCTACAGACGGAATAAAAATAAAACTGACCTGACAACGGTTTTTGATGATCAGTGCGGAACCTGCGGTACGAAACACGCATTGTTAAAACAGCTTGCGGTTGAGAATGATTTCAAGGGACTGAAACTGATCATTGGAATTTTCAGAATGAATTCACTCAATACCCCAAAAATTTCAAAGACCTTAAAACTTCACAAACTTGAGTACATTCCTGAAGCGCATACTTATCTGAAATTTCAAAACCAAATTTTGGATTATACTGACAAATCATCAAAACCTTCCAATTTCGAAAACGAACTGATCCGGGAAATAGAAATTCAAGCCAACCAAATTACAGACTTTAAGATAAACTATCACAAACAGTATTTAAAGAACTGGCTTGAGATTTTGCCGAACCCGGGTCTGACGCTTGACGAACTTTGGGTCATCAGAGAACAATGCATTGCGGATCTCTCGGTAGGATAAAGGATGATTCAGTTGGGAAGTATTCCGAATCATACCGAAGTTATTTTATTTTTACTTCGGTTTTGGTCTGAATCTCAGGTCTGACATAGTTCAGTGATTGTTATTTATGCAGTCAAAGGGGAATACCGTGTTGAGCAGGGTTTGGCGGCTTATTAATGAAAAAGCAAACAGAAAATAAGGATACGAAGCAAAAGGATTTTTTTAGGCAGTGAGCCTGATCCGCTCGGTGATTTGCCCTGTTGTCGGGCATTGGAAACAGTTTTCAGTTTCAAGGTTTGGAATTTTAATAAATCCAACCGCAATAAATCCATAAATCCTTTTCATATTATCTGAATGTGCTATATTTGCAAATTGTTAAAATTCAGTAAAAAATTATGAAAGAACTAACTCTATGGATTCCTGTGATTCTTGCGATTGTAGGATTGTTGACAATGGTTTACAAATTCATGTGGGTAAAGAAACAGGACCCGGGTACAGAAAAAATGCAGAGCATTTCAAAAAGTATCCAGGAAGGTGCGCTCGCATTCCTTTCGGCAGAATACAGACTGCTGTTCGTTTATGTGATCGTTGCGTCATTTGCGCTTTTCCTGCTTTCCCAGTTTGTTGAAACCACTCACTGGCTGATCGTCCCGGCATTTGTTACGGGCGCAGTATTCTCGGCTCTGGCAGGAAATGTCGGAATGAGAGTTGCAACATTGGCAAATACCAGAACCACTCAGGCGGCGAGAACCAGCCTTCCAAAAGCACTTGATATCTCATTTGGAGGTGGAACCGTGATGGGATTGGGTGTTGCAGGTCTTGCAGTTTTGGGACTTTCATTGTTCTTTATATTCTTCACAAAATTCTTTTTGAACGAAACCAGCGATTTCACACACGATATGACTATCGTACTCGAAGCATTGGCAGGATTCTCTGTGGGTGCCGAGTCAATTGCACTTTTTGCACGTGTGGGCGGCGGTATATATACAAAGGCAGCTGACGTTGGTGCTGACCTTGTTGGTAAAGTTGAAGCCGGAATCCCTGAGGATGACCCGAGAAACCCTGCAACCATTGCAGACAACGTGGGTGACAACGTGGGTGACGTGGCAGGTATGGGTGCCGACCTTTTTGGTTCTTATGTGGCGACCATGCTGGCAGCTATGGTTTTGGGTAATTATGTCATCAGAGACATCAGAATCAAAGATCCGTCATTTACAGACCAGTTTGGCGGAATGGGCCCGATCCTTCTTCCGATCATGATTGCAGGTGTTGGTATCATCGCTTCAATCATCGGAACTTTCCTGGTAAAAGTCAAAGACAACAATGCACGTGAAGCAAAAGTTCAGTCAGCACTGAATCTCGGAAACTGGGCTTCAATCGGAATCACTGCAATCGCGGTTTACTTCCTGATCGACTGGATGCTTCCCGAAAATCTTTATATGGAATTCTTTGGCGAAGGACTTTATCTGATCGGAAAAATGAACGTATTCTCAGCAACCCTTGTCGGTCTGGCTGTGGGCGGTCTGATTTCGATGATCACCGAATACTACACAGGTTTGGGTAAAAAACCTGTTATGAATATCATCAGAAACTCATCAACCGGTGCTGCAACCAATATCATTGCAGGTCTGTCGGTGGGTATGATTTCGACCTTTGCATCAGTACTTCTTTTTGCAGGTGCAATCTGGGCTTCTTATGAATTGGCCGGATTCTACGGTGTTGCAATTTCAGCCTCAGCAATGATGGCTACTACTGCAATGGCGCTTGCAATCGACGCCTTCGGACCGATTGCCGACAATGCCGGCGGTGTTGCCGAAATGAGCGAACTGCCAGCAGAAGTAAGAGGAAGAACAGATATCCTTGACTCTGTCGGTAATACGACTGCAGCCATCGGAAAAGGTTTTGCGATCGCATCTGCAGCATTGACTGCTTTGGCGCTTTTTGCAGCTTATGTAACCTTTACCGGAATTGACGGTATCAATATCTTTAAAGCAAAAACGCTTGCCGCACTTTTTGTCGGCGGTATGATTCCGGTTGTATTCTCGGCTTTGGCAATGCAGTCTGTCGGTAAGGCAGCAATGGAGATGGTGAAAGAAGTTCGTCGTCAGTTCAAAGAAATTCCGGGTATCCTGGAAGGAACCGGAAAACCGGATTACGGCAAATGTGTTGAAATTTCAACCAAAGCCGCATTAAAAGAAATGATGCTTCCGGGCGCACTGACCATACTGACTCCGATTCTGATCGGCTTCCTGGCGGGTGCAGAAGCTTTGGGTGCATATATGGCAGGTGTTACCGTATCGGGCGTGCTTTGGGCAATCTTCCAAAACAATGCCGGCGGTGCTTGGGACAATGCGAAAAAATCTTTTGAAGCAGGTGTTGAGATCGACGGAAAAATGACTTACAAAGGATCTGAAGCACACAAAGCAGCCGTAACCGGCGACACTGTGGGCGATCCGTTCAAAGATACTTCAGGACCTTCAATGAACATCCTGATCAAACTGACTTGTCTGGTGGGTCTGATTCTTGCGCCGATATTGGGCAGCGAAAATCAGGATTCACTGTTTGCAGATGCGGTTGAAAATGTGCAAACAGTTTCTTCAGAGCTTGACAGCGAAGGAAACTTTATATACAATTTGGGAAATGAAACATCAATCAATCTGAAATCAGGCGCTGAGTTGAAAGTAGGTGACAGATCTGCAGAAATGAGATTATTCAGAATTTTAAACAGTCTTGAAAACCCAAGCCAGGACTTGAACAGATCAAGAGGTGCCATTTGGGTTACACTCGACAGGGTACGTTTCTCTTCAGGTTCTGCTTCGCTGATGTCAGATTCTGAAGCTCAGATCAAAGACATTTCAATGCTGCTGAATGATTATCCGAATGCTAAAGTTAAAATCGGAGGTTATACAGACAATACCGGTTCAGAAGAAGCCAATTTGAAAATCTCAACCGATCGTGCCAATATGGTGAAAAGAGCACTGATGAAATTTGGTGTTGACGAAAGCAGAATGCAGGCAGAAGGATACGGTGCAGATCACTTTGTCTGCAAAACCAACGACACTGACGTCTGCAAAGCACAAAACAGAAGAGTTGATATAAAAGTGACCGAATAAAATCACAAATCAAATCAAACTTTTACAAAGCAGTTCGTAAATCCGGACTGCTTTTTTATTTTGATTTTTTCAAATGAAACTATCTTTGAAGCTTCGCCGATGAAATTATTTAAAATCTACATTGATTCCTATCGTGGTCTTTCGCCCGAAAGCTGGATGCTCGCAGTGGTCATGCTGATCAACCGTGCCGGATCGATGGTGCTTCCGTTTCTCGGCGTTTATATGACCGATCATCTCGGTTTCAAACTCGAAGCAGCCGGTCTGGTGCTCAGCTGTTACGGTATCGGTTCGGTGGGCGGATCATGGCTCGGCGGCTGGCTGACCGATCGTTTTGGCGAATTCAGAACACAGTATCTGAGTCTGTTTCTCAGCGTACCCGTTTTTTGTCTGATGCCGTTTTTTACAACCGAATTGGGTCTGGCTGCCATTATATTATTACAAAGCATCATCAGCGAAACCTTCAGACCGGCAAACTCGGTTGCAATTACAAAATATTCAAAAAAAGAAAACATTACACGTTCTTTTTCACTCAACCGTATGGCGGTCAATCTCGGTTTTTCAATCGGGCCGGCATTGGGCGGGATTTTGTCCGCGATTTCTTATGATTTTCTTTTTTATTCAAATGCGGCGGCTGCATTTCTTGCCGGTGTGACCTATGTCCGATTTTTCAGAAATAAAACCGGAAAACAAAAAATTAAAACCGAAAAGAAACCGAAAAAGGAAGTTTCGCCTTATCGCGATTTGCAGTTTTTAAAATTTTCAGCGCTCTGTCTTTTGTTTTCAATGTGTTTCTTTCAACTGCTCAATACACTGACAATTTTTTACAAACTCGAAGCCGGGCTCAGTCAGCAGCAGATCGGGTTTGTGCTCGGTTACAGCGGAATCTTTATCGTACTGACTGAAATGCTGCTGGTCAATATAGCCGAAAAACGGATGAAACTCAAAATCACATTGCTGCTCGGTTCTGTCTTTGCCGGTATTTCATTTGCAATGCTCGGCTGGTTTTACACACTGCCGATGCTTTTTCTTTCAATCACGATTTTGAGTGTGGGTGAAATCTGGGCTTTTCCGTTTATGTCAAGTGTGACTGCAATCCGTTCGGGCATAGGCAATCAGGGTGCTTATATGGGACTGCTCGGCATCGGGTTTTCGCTGTCGTTTATCATCACGCCTTATCTCGGAACTTTTATTGCGCAGGAATACGGTTTCAAAATTCTTTGGATAGGAACGGGTTCGCTGCTTGCACTTGCCGGTCTTGGGTTTTATTTTCAGATTCCAAAACTGCTCAAAGGTCAGGACAGTACTGCTGAATTTGGCTAAGACAAATTTTTATTGTCTTGAAATTGAATTTATAACGGTTCAAAATTCAAAGCTTACTGCCTTCAATTGAAAGATTTTTATAATTTTACAAATCTCAAAAAATTAATTAATCATAAATATCAATATGGATTTCAGAAAATACAGTATTCCTTATGAAGTCAATCCCTACTATGCCAAACCGGTTGCCTATTTTTCAATGGAATTTGCAATCGATCAGTCGCTCAAAACCTACAGCGGCGGTTTGGGTTTTTTGGCGGGTTCACATATGAGGAGCGCTTATTCGCTCAAACAGAATCTGGTCGGAATCAGCATACTTTGGAAATACGGTTATTATGACCAGCAGCGGAATCAGGACAGAAGTCTGAAGGTTTCATGGGTCGAAAAAAACTATAATTTTCTGGAAGACACCGGTATAAAATTTCAAATCAGAGTGGATGAGCATCCGGTTTGGGTGAAGGCATATTATCTGAATCCCGAAACTTTTAATACAGCGCCCATCTTTTTTCTGACAACTGATCTGCCCGAAAATGATTATCTGGCACAGTCAATCAGTCATCGGCTGTATGACGGAAATCCGGCTGCAAAGATTGCTCAGTATATTTTGCTCGGAAAAGGAGGTGCAAAGCTGCTTGACGAAATCGGACTGGAAAGAGATATCTATCACCTCAACGAAGCACACGGACTGCCTGCTGCATTTTATCTTTTGAGAAAATTCAAAGATGTTTCTGAAGTCAACAAAAGACTGGTTTTCACCACACATACACCCGAAGAGGCAGGCAATGAAAAACACGATTTCAATCTTTGCTACAAGATGTCTTATTTTTCGGGGCTGACACCTGAAGAAGTAGAGGCGGTTACCGGTTTGTCAAAGGATGAAGCATTTAACCATTCGCTTGCCGCACTCAGACTTTCGCATGTTGCAAACGGAGTTTCAAAACTGCACGGAGTGGTTTCAAACCGGATGTGGGGAAAATATTCAGGCATCTGTGAAATCAAATCGATTACCAATTCACAGGATTATCTGTACTGGGCAGACAAGGAACTTTATAAAAATATGGCGGATGGTGATGATCAGAAATTTGACGAAAGAAAAAAACAGATCAAAGCCGAAGCATTCAAAATTGTTGCCGATCAGACCGGACGACTTTTTGATCCGAATGTGCTGACCATGGTTTGGGCAAGAAGATTTGCAGGATACAAAAGAGCAGATCTGATGCTGAATGACATCGAAAGATTCAATCGTTTGCTGACCAATTCAAAATATCCGATTCAATTGATTTGGGCCGGAAAACCCTATCCGCTCGATCAGCCGGCAATCGATATTTTCAACAAACTGGTTTATGAAGCCAAAAAACACGGAAATATGGCGGTGCTGACCGGTTATGAACTCAATTTGAGCAAACAGGTCAAAGCTGCTTCTGATGTCTGGCTCAATACGCCGAGGGTTCCGAGAGAAGCTTCGGGCACCAGCGGAATGACGGCTGCGATGAACGGCGGTGTGAATTTCTCGACTGATGACGGCTGGATACCCGAATTTTCAAAAAACAGAGAAAATTCTTTTGTGATTCCAAGAGCTGATTTTGAAAATCTCAGCGTTGAACAGCAGGATCTTCAGGATCTGAATCATCTGTACGAACTACTTGAAAATGAGATTCTTCCGATGTATTACGAAAGACCCGACGAATGGCGAAAAATCGTTCAGAACGGAATGGTCGAGGTCAGAAATCATTTCAACAGCGACCGCATGGCTGACGAATATTATCAGCTGATTTATAATCAGCCGGTAAACGCTATGAATTAAGTTTTCAAATACC
This sequence comes from Flavobacteriia bacterium, assembly GCA_019455045.1. Lineage (GTDB taxonomy): Bacteria > Bacteroidota > Bacteroidia > Flavobacteriales > Weeksellaceae > Moheibacter. The sequence continues at coordinate 9,261 of JACFND010000008.1, read as the reverse complement.
GAAATCGGTAAAATTGATTAATTTTGCGGCCAAATCCCAATTTATGTCAAAGGACGGAAAGATAGAACTGATGGCGCCTGCCGGAAATTTTGAATCGCTTCAGGCAGCGCTTGACAATGGTTCGGATTCGGTTTATTTCGGAGTCGAACAACTGAATATGAGGGCGCGTGCTTCGATCAATTTCACGATGGATGATCTGCCCGAAATTTCAAAACGATGTTCTAAACTGGGCGTGAGAACCTATCTGACGCTCAATACCATTATTTATGATCATGATCTTTCGCTGATCAAAACGCTGATCAACAAAGCAAAAGAAGCAGATATCACTGCCATCATCGCGATGGATCAGGCGGTGATCGCATACGCGCGTCAGGTTGGGATGGAAGTTCATATTTCGACCCAGGTGAATGTGACCAATATTGAAACCGTGAAATTCTATTCGATGTTTTCGGATACCATGGTTTTGAGCCGCGAACTCAGTCTGAGCCAGGTAAAGAAAATTACGGAGCAGATTGAAAAAGAGGAAGTCAGAGGACCGTCCGGAAATCTGGTTGAAATTGAAATCTTTGGTCACGGAGCGCTTTGTATGGCGGTTTCGGGCAAATGCTATCTCAGTCTGCATTCTCATAATTCATCTGCAAACAGAGGTGCATGCAAACAAAATTGCAGAAAAAAATATACGGTGATCGATCAGGAATCGGGTTTTGAAATCGAACTCGACAATGAATATATGATGTCGCCAAAAGATCTCTGTACCATTGATTTTCTGGATCAGATCGTTGATTCGGGTATCAAAGTGCTAAAGATTGAAGGTCGCGGTCGTGCGCCTGAATATGTGGCGACTGTCATCAGATGTTATCGTGAGGCGATTGATTCGATTTATGACAAAACTTATTCAAAAGAAAAAACAGATTATTGGATGACTTTGCTTCAAACGGTGTACAACCGCGGTTTTTGGAGCGGTTATTATTTGGGACAGAAACTGGGCGAGTGGTCACCTGCAAACGGATCGATGGCGACCCAGAAAAAAGTGTATATCGGAAAAGGAAAACATTTCTTTCCAAAGACAAATATCGGTCAGTTTCAGATTGAAGCTTATGATTTGACTGTGGGCGACAAGATTCTGATTACCGGACCGACAACCGGCGCAAAAGAAGCCGAGGTGACTTCGATGATGGTGAATGATGAGTCAAAGGAAACTGCGACAAAGGGAGATGAAATCACGCTTCCGATTGAATTCAGGATCAGACCTTCCGATAAATTGTACAAACTGGTGAAAACCGAATATGCGGATGCCTGATTGGTTTTTTTAATTTTGAGAAATGGTCATCATCACACTTCAACGCGACAAATGTATCGGCTGCAACTACTGTGCTGAACTGGCGCCCGAGAAATTCAGGATGTCAAAAAAGGACGGCAAATCGGTTTTGCTCAGATCGGTTGAGAAAAAAGGATTTCATACTTTGAAAGATCCGGATGACAGTGTGTTTGAAGATGTTGACAAAGCCGCAAAGGCATGTCCGGTGAAAATTATTTCGGTAAAAATGATATGACAAAAGATCAGCTCAGAAAGGAATACAGAGAAAAACGGAAAGCTTTTTCCGAAAATCAGATCGAAGATTTCAGCAAAAAAATTCTTGGACAACTGAAATCGATGCCGATTTGGGATGCTGAATATTATCATGTTTTTGTTTCGATCAAAGGAAAACACGAAATCAATACTTCACCTATAATTTATGATCTGTTTGATACAAATAAAAAGGTGATTGTTCCAAAAACTAACGGAAAGGAACTGCTTGCCTGTGAGATCAATCCGAATACAAAATGGGAAACCGGGAATTTCAATGTGCCCGAACCGATTGATTATAAATTGATTGAACCCAAACTGATCCAAGTGGTTTTTGTTCCGATGCTGATTTGTGATTTGGACGGAAACCGTATCGGCTACGGTGGCGGATATTATGACCGCTTTATGTCAAAATTGAACAAAGACTGTCTGAAGATCGGTTTGAATTTTTTCGGACCGATTCAAAATATTAAAGGCATCGAACCAACTGATATTCCGCTGGATTACTGTGTCACACCGGACGAAATCGTGTCTTTTGTTTCCTGAAGATCATTCAAATCTTCAAAATAAAAAATAAACTCGTGTTTGAATTTCTTGGGTTCTTTTTTCAGTACATATTTTGCAGATTTGGGCAGCGAATCAATCAGTTTTTTGTCCTTTGAATAATATCTGACCCAATAATTCACATTTCGGATCGAATCCGGAATCAGCGAATCTTTTTTGGAAAGGTCGAGTCCTCTGATTTCGGTATAATTCACTTTGAGCGAATCCATTTCTTTGAGCAGTCTTTGAATATTCAGCGAATCTTTTTCCTGGAAATAACTTTTAATCTGCGGAAAAAGAATATTTCTCATCACAGTGTCGTTCCGGTTGACCGAATAAAGAGACATCAGTTCATAAACTTCGGTTAATTTTTGTTTGGTAATAAAATTGACCGATGCCAGCGAATCCATTTTTGAAACCGGAGTCGAATTGTTTCGATAGGTTTTGATCATCTCCGGATCGTGCTCACCCTGAAAAACGGGCTCGTGTTTACAGGACCAGATCAGAGCCAGTCCGAACAGAAACACAAATAGAAACCTAATCTTCATCGGAATTAATTTTGAATTTAATTTTTATAATCTTTCCGTTCTTATTCTTTTCAGCCTCGATCAGGGTGAAATTTTTCAACGAAGTGGTAGGCAGCGACATCAGATTGATGTACTGTTTCTTGCTCAATACCTCGACACCAAAGAATTCATTGTCATACACCTGATAGATCAGCGCATGGTCATCGATCATCTGATCGAGCATCTTGATTCTTTCCTTGACGCTTTGAGATGATTTTGAATAGTGTCTCAGCATAACCTTGTAATCGTCTGGCTGCAGCCGGATGGTTTCTCTTCCCTGATACAGTCTGAGGTCGATTTTAAAGGTGTCCTGTTTGTAATAAGTTGATTTGATGGTCATCAGCAGTGTGTCCTCCTTTGACGGAAAAGTCACACAGCCCTTGTCTGTCATCAGTTCCAGCGGAGTGAAATCCTGTCTGGCAACTGTAATTTCGATCGGTTCGGTGATCGGTGTATTTCGGTCGGCATCTATAAAACAAAATTCATAGGTGCGCTGATAAATAAATGCAAAATAAACTGCGGTTCCCAGAAATGCCAGTCCGATGATTGAAATAATGATGGCCGGAACCGGACTCTTTTTTGATTTTTTGGTTTTTGGTTTTAAGTCTTCTCTTGGCTTTGAATCAGTGCTTTCCGGTTTTTCTGCAATGATTTCATGCGTTGGTTTTTCGGTTTCTGAATTTCCGTTCAGCGGTTGAGCATTGATTTTGTTGTTTTGAACCGAAGAAAATTCAGACCAGCCCGAATAGCCGACATACTGAGCAAGTATGTTCAGCATATCGATTCTGGGTAATTTTTTTAATTCGGTATTTTTAAAATAGGTATAAAACCATTTTTCGCTGACGCTTGATTTTGTTTTTTCAAACAAATCTTCCTGAAATGATACGATATCCTGTCCTTTCCAGTCTGAAATATCGGTTGAAGAAGCCGAATTTCTTTCAAAAAAACAGCTAGTGATCTCTTTTTTGAGCAATTCAAACAATTCTATTTCAGAAATTTTCTCCAATATTTTTAATGTATATTACTGATGATCAGGTTTTTGTAAATTGTAAATTATTTTACAAGATGATTACAATCATTTTTCTTCACCTCGAGAGCAAAGCTAATGTACTTTTGACACAAATAAAAACCATTAAAAATTTTTAATTATGAAAAAAGTATTTGTAAAAGGAATCGCATTGGCTTTCATCGCCGGTCTTTCATTCGCTAACATCTCATGTGACTCAAAAACTGAAGCTACTGATACAGTAGAACAGGCTGCTGACGATACTGCAAACGCAGTAGAAGATGCTGCTGACGCTGTTGAAGAAACTGCTTCTGACGCTGTTGACACTGCAACTGATGCAGTAGAAGAAGCTGCAGATCAGACTCAGGAAGCTGCAGGAGAAGTTAAAGATGCAGTAGAAGAAGCTGCTCAGTAAGACTTTAAGATTTCCTTATACAGGAATTAAAAAGAAACCGTCTCAACAGAGGCGGTTTTTTTGTTTAAAGTTCCAGGTTTCAAGTCTGAAGGTTCATAAATAAAGTTTGACTGCTTTGTAACTGAACTTTTCCAAAGTTTCAAACTTTGGAAAAGTTAAATTAACCAAATCCAATTTATTGATTTAATATTTGCGTTGCACTCACTCTTCTTCAGACGAAGTGAGTGTGACATTCGGTCTTCAGACCGGGAATGAATCTTTCGATTTTCTCTTTTTGCCGTCTGAAGACAGCCATTCGCTGCTTCTTGCGTCTGAAGACGCGGAAGAGCATTTTCCAGGATAATAATTTTTAAAAAATTTTAATTAAAAGTGGTCAGCACTAATCAGGAATGCTCAAATTTCAGGTCTCAGGTCTCAGGTCTCAGGTTTTAGGTTCCAGGTTTCAAGTTCAGATTCAATTGAATTATGAAATCAACTAATTACCATCACAAATTATTAATTAATATTTTTGATAATGAATGTTTAACCAAAAGTGGTCAACACTAATCAGGGATGTTCTCTTCCATCCTCCATCATCCAGCACCCTACATCCAACACCCATCACCTAAAAAAACAAGCCCCGACATTGCTGTCGAGGCTTTTTAGTGGTGGTGCCTCCAGGAATCGAACCAGGGACACAAGGATTTTCAGTCCTTTGCTCTACCAACTGAGCTAAGGCACCCACTTGTTTTGAGTTTGCAAATATAAAACAATTTTACATTCACAAAAATTTTTTTCGGCAGGCTGCAATTATTTTGGCATTTGCGCCTAATTTTAATAGTTAATTAACAGCCAAATCAGGAGGTGCTTTTTTGCTATTTCCAATCTAATCATCATATTTGCACTTGAATTTAGAAAAATACGCATGAAATTAAAAAGCGTCCTGACTCTTTCGGGTCTGTTTATCCTGTCGGTTGCTTCAAACGCACAGGAAACTTCTGTTTCACCATATTCTGCACTTGGAGTCGGCGATCTGCGGTTTAATGAAAACATAGAGCAGGCTGCAATGGGCGGTTTGTCAATGTTTCCGCTCAATCCTTATTTTGCAAGCGGCAATATGATCAATCCGGCCGCAAACCGCGACTTGAGAATGACCAGTTTTGACCTCAGCGCAACCAGCCATACCGGCAGATTCAATGACGGAACTTTAAAATCAACCCAAAGTACCACCTATCTTTCAAATGCTTCGCTTGCATTTCCGATCGGTGAAAAAGTAAGAGCAGGATTTGGTTTCAGACCCTATTCGACCATCGGCTATGACATGATGACGGTGACCATAGGAGACGAAGTCAGCTATCAGGACAGATTCAGAGGTGAAGGCGGATTGAATTCATTCAATCTGATCGGGTCATACAATATCACAAAAGAATTCACCGCCGGTGTCAAAGTTGACTATCTGTTCGGTGATCTGACAAGAATCGAGACCATTGGAACCGAGGGACTTGCGCTCAGAACCGATTATTCGAGAAAAGCACAGACCAAAGGGATACAGGTGGGTATAGGCGGTATGTACACCAAGGTTTTGGAGAACAAGAAAAGACTGGACATCGGTCTGAAATATACGCTCGGCTCCAAACTGAACAGCCGAATTGAAGACATGACCACCACCTATACACTTTCGGGTCTTGAACCCATGAATGTGGACACGGTACAATATTCAAAGGTGAGCGGAAAACTGAAAATTCCTCAGTCGCTTTCGCTTGGTGCCTCAATCAGAAAGGATTTGAACTGGATGGCAGGTATTCAGGTGGATTGGGGAGATTGGCAGGATTTTTCTTATACCCCGTCAGGAAACGAATTTGAATTGAATTCAAGATTCAGGGTTTCTGCCGGCGGATATTGGATCCCCGATTTCAACAGCTACAAAAGTTATTTTGACCGGGTGGTTTATCGTGCCGGACTGTTTTACGAATCAACACCGATCAAAATCAAAGAAGAAGGAGTTGACAAATACGGACTCACATTTGGCTTTGGATTGCCGATCGGAAAAGATCGGGATGCTTCCATGCTGAATCTCGGTTTCGAAGTGGGATCGATCGGAAATAACAAGAGTCTTCCGTTCAAAGAAACTTATTTCAACGCGAGAGTCGGATTTACAATCAACGACATCTGGTTCAGAAAACGGGTGATCGACTAAAAATCAAATCATGTCGCTTTTGCAGACATACAGGCTGTTTTTCGGAAAAAGAATGCTGATCATTTTTGTGATTTCAGCCCTGATTTCAGTGGCCATAGGATGTTCCGAACCCGATGCAGCTGCAAAAATGAACGACAACAGAGATTTTCCGAGCCGCACACTGAACAATGCACATGTGATTTTCAAAGATTCCGGATTTATCAAAATCGATCTTCATTCACAACTGATCGAAGAATACGAAATGGTGGATTCGCCCTACACACTTTTTCCAAAAGGACTGTACATGAATTATTTCAACCGGAATCTGGATTCGCCCGGCTATCTGAGAGCGGACTGGGCACGAATGAGCGATGTGAAGGGAACTTACGAGGGAAGGGGAAATGTGTTGATCATCAATGAAAAGGGAGATACGCTGAAAACCGACAAACTGTTCTGGCTCAAAAAGGACAGGAGGATTTATACCAAAGACACGGTTTGGATCATTACTGTAACCGGAGATTCAATTCAGGCAAACAACGGTCTGGAGGCAAAGGACGATCTGAGCGAATACACACTTTACAACAACCGCGGTGTCAAATTCTTTGAAGAAAAAGAAATGTGATTTTGACACTATTTTTATGCATTCGTGAATTTAGTCGATTCATATTCAAAAAATTCGGCTTCAAATTTTCAAATTGATTTAATTATTGTAATTTCGCCACCTGATTAAAAAATATAATAAAGACACGAGATAATGGCAATTTTAGGACAGATTCGTAAGCAGACAGGCTTGTTGATTGTTACCATTGGTGTAGCTATGCTGGCATTTGTAGCCGGTGACTTGTTCAGTGAGAACTCATATCTGAGAAGAGTTTTTACCGGTGACCCCAACGAGATTGGGAATATCAACGGTGAATCGATCTCACTGGCAGAATATCTGAACGCACAAAGTACAATGCGTACAGGTCAAAACATGAGCTCAAACCAGATTTCACAAAGCATATGGAACACTTTGGTTTCACAAAAGATCGTGGTAGCACATGCCGAGAAGGCAGGTCTTGAAGTGAGTGACGACGAAGTGTGGACATATCTGGCCAAACAATACGGAATGCAGACCGGTGACGAACTGAAAACCCAGATCGGACAGTTGAAAAGTCAGGCCGAACAGGGAGTGCCCAATGCGGGATCTCTGTATCAGAATTTTCTGACCAATTTCAATGAAGCAAAACCAAGTCTGCTCAATCAAAAATATATGGAACTTGTCAATGCCGGAACCATAGTGACCAACGAGGAAGCAAAAATCCAGCAGGCAGGAAATATCCAAAACGCAAACATCGCTTATGCTTATGTTTCTTACGAAGATCTTGAAAAGAAATATAAGGTGGAAGTGACCGACAGCGAGATTGAAGCCTATATGAAGAAATTTCCGAAATTCTACGAAGGTGAAGCAACCGCAGATATCAGCTATGTTTATTTTCCGTCACAGCCTTCAAAAGCTGACGAAGATGAAGTGCTGAACGGCATCAAAAAATATCTTCAGACAAGCATTTCGGTTGATGAAGTCAACAATATCACAGACACCATTCCGGCTTTTGCAACTGCAAAGGATGACTCTGCCTATGTGACCAAATATTCTGATATTCCGTTTAACGATCGTTATATCACCAAAGCAGACATCGAAAGATTTGCACCACAGCTGCCTGAAGATTATGCTGCATTTTTGCTGAATGCAAAAGAAGGCGAAGTGGGCGGACCTTTCAAAGTGGGAGATGCTTATCAGCTGATTAAAATTTCGAAAGGAAAAGAAGTTCCGGATTCAATCAATTCAAGCCATATCCTGATTTCTTACAGAGGAACCGACGTGGCTTCAAGAGACAATTCAATCACCAGAACCAGAGAAGAAGCAAGAGTTTTTGCAGACAGCATACTGAATGTTGCCAAATCAAATCCTGCCGAATTCAAAGCACTGGTTGAAAAATATTCTGATGATGCCGGATCAAAAACAAAAGGCGGAAGCATCGGATGGCAAAGTGCAAATACACAAAATCTGGCTGCAGAATATCTTCAGTTTCTGAATACTCACAAAACCGGTGATATCGGTCTGACCGAATCTTCATTCGGATTCCACATCATCAAAATCGATGGTGAAAAAACCAGATTGGGACATCAGATTGCAATCATTTTGAAAGAACTGAAACCTTCACAGGAAACTTCGGACAAGAACTTTGCAGATGCAAGAACCTTTGCACAGGAAGCACAGGGTAAATCGCTGAATGATTTTGCAAATCTTGCCAAGAAAAGCGATTTCAATTACAATTCCACAGACAATATTACCAGATTTTATACCCAGCCAATTGTTGATCCGAGCACAGGATTCAGCAATGACAAAGATGATGACATTCTGAAATGGGTTTTCAGCAAAGGAACAAAAGCGGGCAACACTGCGCTGTTCACAACTGTAAATGAAGACCATATCATCGTATTTGTCAAAGCAAAATATCCGAAAGGACTTGCACCGGTCAGCTCGGTTAGAAAAGACATCGAACCGATTCTGAAACAAAGAAAACTGGTTGAAAAAGTAAATTCTGAAACCGGCGGAAAACCGACTTTGGATGATATGGTTTCAAAATTCGGCGCAACCAAAGGAAATACAACCATCACCTTTGTAGCTGCTCAGATCGAAGGCAAAGGAGCTGAGGGAAGAGTTGCGGGTGCTGCATTCGGAATGAAACCCGGAACCACTTCAAAAGCAATTGAAGGAACCGACGGTGTTTATGTGATCACACTGAATTCAATCGGTGAAAAACCGGATGTGAAAGATGCAGAATTCCTGATCGATCAGCTGACACAGCAGCAAAGACAATACATGACACAGGAACTGATCCCGTCTATTATCAGAGCATCTGATATCAAAGATTACAGGTCAGACAGATTGGACAGACAGACTCAAATGTAAAATTTGACAAAGTATAAAACTGAAACCGTCTGATGTTCGTCAGACGGTTTTTT
>JACFND010000007.1 GCA_019455045.1 Flavobacteriia bacterium | reverse complement strand
AAAACAGAATCAATCAGCTGCTGAGCGCGACCGCAGAAGAAAGATACATGGATTTTATCAGAATGTATCCCGATATACTGCTCCGCGTTCCTCAATGGATGGTCGCTTCTTATCTGGGAATCACGCCCGAATCGCTCAGCCGTGTGAGAAAAGATCTGGCGATGAAAAATTTCAAAACCGGCTGATTCTTGACTTATGTCAATTCGGTTACCGATAATTCTTTTTAATTTTATCAAAAATCAAATTATGTCAAACGTTGGATTAATCATAGAAGAAAGAGCAGCGGATATCGGAAATTTTATGGTTGGGAGATTGCTTCCTTTCAAACAAAAAAGAACGGTCGGACCATTTGCATTTATCGACCATATGGGGCCGGCAGAACTGAAGGATTATCAGAATCTGGATGTTGCGCCTCATCCGCACATCGGTCTTTCAACGCTTACTTATCTTTTTGACGGAGCAGTCCGTCACCGCGACAGCATGGGTTCGGATATTGTAATTGAACCCGGCGCGGTCAACTGGATGACTGCCGGAAAAGGAGTGGTGCATTCAGAAAGGACGCCCGAATATCTGAGAACAACCGACAAAAGTCTGCACGGAATTCAGATCTGGGTGGCATTGCCAAAAGAATTGGAAGATATGGAGCCTTCGTTTACACATATTGAATCTTCGGCTTTGCCCGAATGGGAAGAGGACGGTTTGAAATTCAAACTGATCGCGGGTGAAGTGATGGGCAAAAAATCGGCTGTGCCGGTTCACAGCAAACTGTATCTGATTGAAATCAAGTCTGACAATGGCGGAAAAGTAAAAATCGGGAGCGAACTTTTTGGCGAATCTGGATTATATATTCTGGAAGGAAAAATTTCTGACGGCGGTTTTACCTACGAAGAAAAACATATGCTGATTGCAAAGGATACAAAACTCTGCGAATTTGAGATGGCAGAAAATACCGTTGTCTATCTTTTCGGCGGTGAACCTTTTTCCGAAGAGAGATTTATCTATTGGAATTTTGTTTCGAGCAGCCGCGAAAAGATTGAGGAAGCAAAACAAAAATGGCTGGATCAGACTTTTCCGAAAGTTCCGGGCGAAACCGAATTTGTGCCGTTGCCGCCTCAGAATCCGAGAATCAGATTAAAATAAAAAACATTAAAAAAACCGAGTATGAGCCACAATGTAAAAGGAACCATCAAACAGCAGATGTACACCACCGAACTGACCATGAGCAATCACCAGCTGATTGCTGACGAACCGATTGATGAAAACGGTCAGGATCTGGGTCCGAAACCCACCGAACTTCTGAATGCTGCATTGTCTGCCTGTACAGCGATCACGATGAAAATGTATGCAGCCCGAAAAGGATGGGATCTGCAGGAAGCAATCGTAGAAGTTGATTTTGTAAGAGACATCAAAAACGGTGTGACTACTTTTTCAAAAAAGATTGAACTGTTTGGAAATTTGGATGATGCACAGAAACAAAGAATTTATGAAATCGGTGCAAAATGTCCGGTGCACAGAATCATTGAAGGAACGGTTCAGATTGAAAGCGAATTAATTTAACAAATATGATAAAGATTGAAAGAACGGACGACGGCAAGAAAGGTGAATTTGAGCTGTACGAGTCGGATGTCAAAGCCGGCTATATGACCTATGTTTGGGCGGGTGAAGATAAATTCATCATTGACCATACCGAAGTTTTTCCCGAATTTGGCGGAAGAGGTTTTGGAAGAAAACTGGTCGATGCAGCGGTTGAATTTGCGAGAGAAAAGGGTTTGAAAATCATTCCGCTTTGTCCTTATGCAAAAGGAGTTTTTGACAAAACTGATGAAATTAAAGATGTTTTGTCTGTTTAAATTTTGATTATAACTGAGGACTTCTCTTTAGATTATTTAGGATGAATAATTAATTTAAAAATCTTTAGCGAAGTTTATAAGGTTTAAAATTACATGAACTATAATGAAATCCTCATCGATATCAGATCTTTGAGGATTTCATATTTTTAATTTTTTTGTCTGTATAATCTTTCTATTTCACTTCCATTTCTTCTTATAAGTTTTCTTCCGCTATTTTTAATTCGGTAACTGTTTTTTTCGAAACAAATTGGCGTTGAATCTGTTTTGTTAATTTGATTGATTAAGATCAAACTGTCATTTTTTATTTCAAATTTCCCTTCTGAGATGCACAGACAGTTATAAACTTTATACTTGGAACCTTTTAAAAACTCAAAATTGTACTGATATTTTAATGTATTTATTCCTCTGATTTTAAATGCGGGTTTTTCAAAAATTGAAACAGAATATTTATTCTCATATTTCCCAACTATTTCTTTTTGAGAAGAGCAAGAAAGAATAATCAGAAATAACAGCACATATTTAATTTTAGAAAGAGACATTGAATTGAATTTCAGTTTTCTTTGACTTACGCTTTAATTCAAAACTAATTTATCAATAATTGATGAATAATTATCAGTGAGCTTAATTAAGATTTTGAATTCTGAGACTTGTTGATTTTTTATCCTCATTTTCCAAAATTTGAATTTGTATATTTGGGCTTATGAAAAATGGAATACTGCTGCTGTTGTGTTTGGCTTTTCAATTTGCAGAAGCCCAGACTTATCGTGAAATCCTGCCGAGAGAAAATGTCAGGACTGTCCAGCTGTTCAATCCGCAGACAAATGACGAAACGCCTGTGATCAGAATGGGTGAATATTTGGTTTTGTCATTTGACGATCTGGTTCAGGGTTTCAAAGAATACAATTACAAAATCGAACATTACAATGCAGACTGGACGCCTTCGGGAATTTTTCAGTCTGAATATTTGAACGGTTACAGTTCAAATTACATCAGAAATTACACAAATTCATTCAATACCTATCAGAATTATACCCATTACGAACTGACGATTCCAAATCGTGATATCAGTATGAAGCTGCCCGGAAATTATGTGATCAAGGTTTATACAACCGATGAAAATACACCGGTTTTTACAAAAAGATTTGCAATTTATGATCCCAAAAAAGTAACCATTGGAATCAGCGAAGAAAGAGCGATCGGCGGCGGAAATCTGAATCAGCGGATCAGTGTGGTGGCAGGCAGCGGACAGATGAATCTGACCGAATCGCCCGACGGAGCCACTTTGTTTATCATGAAAAACGGAAACTGGGAAGACAATCTGGTGCTGAACAAACCCCAGTTTATGAATCCGAGTCAGCTGACCTACAAAGACCAGAAAATCGTTTTTGAAGGCGGCAGCGAATATCTTTGGTTTGATACAAAAAATCTGGATGTGGCAGCGATGACCACCGAAAGGATTTTTAAACAGGACAGTATCTATCACACGGTTTTGAGACCCGATTCGCCTTCAGCCAATCTGGGTTATTTTGACAACCAGGATGTGAACGGAGCTTTTTATATCCGAAATGTGAAAGTGCCCGATCAGAACCGTTCCGGATCTGAAGCGGATTATACCTGGGTTCATTTTGCTTTGGATGAATTTGACGACAAAGGCGGAACGCGCGAACTTTATATCGTCGGTGCTTTCAACAACTGGCAGCTTTCGCCCGAATACCGGCTGATGCTGACCGACAGCAATTATTGGGAAGTTGCGGTGCTGCTCAAACAGGGTTATTACAACTATCAGTATGCGGTTTTTGACAATTCGACCCAAACCGTGAATTATTCAGAAATCAACGGAAGTTTCTGGCAGACTGAAAACAAATATTCTGCTTTGTTTTATTACCGGCCGTGGGGTGTGCGTTATGATCTGCTGGTCGGTTATGGCGAAGTGAACACCCGAAATTGAGATGAAACGATTCGTCTTTCTGTTGATTTTTCAGATGATTTTCTTTGGCTGTAAATCGGAACCAAGAACACATCCTATTCAGTTTTATCATTGGAAATCAAATGCTGAAATTGGTCAGACCGAAATCGATTATTTCAAAAAATTAAATTCAAACAAACTTTATATCAGACTGTTTGATGTAGTTCAAAAAGACGGCAGACCTGAGCCGACTGCTTTTCTTCAGAATTTTGATTCAAAGAAATTGAATGCCAAATACATACCTACCGTTTATTTTATCAATGAAGTTTTTTACAAACTTTCTGCAGCCGAAAATCAAAAACTGGCCGAAAATGTATTTGAGCTGATTCAAAAAATTTCAAAAAACTCGGGTTTTGAAAACTTTGATGAAATCCAGATTGATTGTGACTGGACAGAATCCACTCGTGATTCGTATTTTCAGTTTTTAAAAGAATTAAAAGAAATTTCACAAAAAAGGATTGGCAGCACACTTCGGCTTCATCAGGTGAAATTCAGAAACAAAACCGGAATTCCTCCGGTTGACAAGGTTTATCTGATGTGTTATGCAACTTCAAGCCCGATTGAGGAAATCGAGAAAAATTCAATTCTTGATTTGAATCTGCTCAAGGATTATCTGAAAGACATTGACAAATATCCGATCAAAACAGATGTTGCATTGCCGATTTATTCATGGGCGATTGTGACCAATCATCTTGGAAAAAAGAAGCTGATCAATGGTGTTTCGGAAGCTGATTTGAACAATGAAAATTACAAAAAATTAAAAAGCAGTTTTTACAAGACTGAAAAAGATACTTTTTTGAGAGGAATTTATCTCAGCAAAGGTTTTGAAATCAAACTCGAAACAATTCCAGCCGAACTGCTCAAACAAACCAAAGAATTTCTGGATTCAAAAATCAAATCTGATTATGAAATCGTTTATTATCATCTCGACCGGATGTTTTTGGAAAGATATTCGATTGATGATTTGAAATAAATCTGACCTGTTTATGGGATTGACATTTCCGATTGTATTGATTAATTTCACTTATTAATTTTAAATTTGCTGTTTAACTGCCCGATTATGAAAAATTCAGCCCTCACCTTACTGTTTTCATTAATTTTCTCACAGTCATTCGGATGTGCCTGGTGGGATCCCGAATATGAATACTACAATCTGTTTGCGCAGACTGCAATCAATTCACCGATGTACGAACCGTTTCTGCTTGTGTTGGAAGAGCCTTATTTTGGTTCTGATGCCTATAACAATCAGCAAAATGAAAACATAGAAGACTGGCAGCGGTACTTTGGAATTTCATACAGTCAGGCTTATTATCTGGTTTTCAAAGCCGATCGTGAGGAGGTGCAGAAACTGGCGAAAGGAAACAGTTCGTCGGATGTAAATCTGAAATTCATCGATTCAAATTTCAAAACCAAATTCAAACAGGCTTTGCTCTATCTGGCCTATGCCAAATACCTCGAACCCTATATGGCGTTCAAAAGAAGCGGACAAAGCGATTATAATTATTATTGGACCGAACTGCCCGAAAAGACGGTTGCGGATCTTGATTATTCAAAAGTGACCGATGTGCTGACCAAAAGCTGGAATGCTGAGACCGACAAAGATTTGAAATTGAGATACGGTTATCAACTGGTGAGATTTGCGCATTATTATCAGAAGTATGATCATGCAATCAGCTGGTTCAATCAGTATGTTGAAAGCCTGAATTACAAAACCATCATGTATTATTATGCATTGGATCAAAAGGGAGGCGCCGAGCGGGCTTTGGGCAATTATCTACAGGCGAATTATGATTTTTTTCAATTTTTTACACATACCAAAAACCGGAAAACCGATGCATATACTTCGATGAAAATCACTCAGGATCTCGATTTTGAAAAAATGCTGAAATCAGTCAAAACCGACAATGAACGATTTGATTTGTATATGCTTTTGGGTTATCGGAAATTTAATGATCCGATAAATGAATTGAAAAAAATCATCTCGATTTCGGCCGATGCGGTTCAGACAAAAGTACTGATGGCGAGAGAAGTCAACAGTTTGGAAAGAGAATATCTGCCGATTCATTATTATTGTGATTACAATTATGAAACCTCGTCTCACGACGATTGTCTGAACGGTTTGAAAGACAAAAGACTGCCGGTGGCGCTGAACCCGAAGCTGAATATCCGTTTGAATTCATCCATTGAAATTGCGGTTCAACAGTCAAAAAACGCTAAAGAAAAGGATTTTTGGAATCTGACTGCAGCTTATCTGTATTTTCTGAAAAAAGATTATTTGAAATCATCTGAATTTCTGGCTAAAGTCAATGCCTCAAATCCGGTTTACAAAAACGAAAAATCGCTTTTCGAAATGTTGCTTGAAATTACAACAAAACAAAAAATAGATGCTGATTTTGAAAAACTATTGTTGAAAAAATATTCAGTGATTTTTGAACAAAATTCTGAAGTTGATACTTATTATCAATCCGGAAATTCGACCAAAGATTTTGTAATCGACATTTTGGCCAACCGTTATTTTCTTCAGAATGACTATGCGAAATCTTTTTTGCTTCAAAATTATGTGAGCGATCTGGAGGCTAATCCGGATATGTCACTGCTGAAAGACATCAAAACTTTTTATTATAAAAAGGATAAAAATGAATTTGAACAGTGGCTTAAATCAAAAGTGGATGCATCATTTCAGGTTTCGGGTCAAATGAAAAACCGGGTGGTTTATGATTTTGAATCCTGGGTGGCCAATATGGAAGGAACAATGGCTTTGGCTGAAGGGGATTTCATGAAAGCACTGAATTTTTTCAAGGAAGTAAATCCCAAATTTTCATTGCGTGGCGGAGTTGTTGCCTATGATGAGAATTGGAATCCGACATTTAGTAATGAGGTTTACAACGGATTTTCAAATATTCCGGATGCAGTTTTTGGTTACAACCGTATCGAATGTTTTGAATGTCCGCTGGAACTGGTGATGAATACTGAATTCACTGAAGATTTTCCGCTCATCAAAAAGAAGATGAACAAAAAAGAACTCACAGAAGCTTTGATTCAACTGGATGAGGCTGCGAAAAAGAAAGGAGAAACTGCAGCCAAAGCCGGTTATTTGCTTGGAAATTTTTACTTCAACACCACTATTTTGGGATATTTCAGAGAATTACTGACTTTTGATGTCAACAATTCCAACGGTCCGAAATTTCATGACTATAATTATTCACCCGAAGTCAATGTGTTCTATTTCAAAGCATACGGCTATCGGTCCAATTATCAGAATCATTTTGAATTGCCGTTTTCATATTTAGAAACGGCTTTGGCCAATACAGATTCGCCTGAAATGAAAGCCAGAATTCTTTTTACACTTTCCAAATGTGAACAGGGTGCTTTTTACAATGCCATGGACACTGATTCAGTGCTGAAAAATCTGACTTTTGACTGGAACAATCAAAGCGCTTATGAACAAAAAGTATTGACCGTCAAAACCGGTAAATACCGCAAATATTTCAAGGAATTAAAGAAATATTCATCCACCGGTTTTTACAAAGAAGTCAAATCAAACTGCAAATACTTTGATTATTATTCAACTCATTATTGAGATAAGTAGAATGGAAGTGAAATAGAATGAATCACATTTCTTCAGGTTCTTATTTCCAACAGTTTTTAATGTGGAGAAAAATGTATTTTTTGAATGAAACTTCTGGAGAAAAGTGTGTTTTTAGAGCTGAATTTTTGGAAAAAAGTGTAAATTTTAAGATTAAAAGCTGGAGAAAAGTGCAATATTTACTTCTTATACATGGAGAAAAGTGTATATTTGTATGAATAAATACGGAGAAAAGTGTATAGGAGTAAGATTAAAAGCCTTATAAGCTGGAAGTTAAACCCAAATAGAAAACCGCTTTTGTTTCTGGGTGCGAGGCAGGTTGGAAAGACCTTTCTTTTGAAAAAGTTTGGAGAAACGGAATACAAGCAACTTGCATACGTCAACTTTGAACATCCGAATGCTCCTAAAAATCTGTTTGAGGTGGATTTTGATGCAGAGAGAATTGTAACAGTATTGAATGCATATTGCAATATTAAAATCAATGCTGAAGACACGCTGATTGTCTTTGATGAAATTCAGGCAGCGCCCAAAGGACTAACTGCATTAAAATATTTTTATGAAGATGCTCCCGAATATCACGTTATTGGTGCGGGCTCACTTTTGGGTGTAAATATTCACCCGGAAGAATCTTTTCCTGTTGGAAAAGTGGACTTCTTAAAATTATCTCCTATGTCGTTTCACGAGTTTTTATTGGCGATGAACGAGAATGGAATAGCAGAACTCATGGATAAAAAGGATTGGGAAAACCTCCGCTTTTTTCATCAAAAGTTAATCAATTATTTGCGTTATTACTTGTTTGTGGGCGGTATGCCCGAAGCAGTGAAAGATTTTGCTGAAAATAGTGATTGGCAAAGTGTTCGCCGAATTCAAAACCAAATTATTACTTCGTATCGAAACGATTTTTCAAAACATGCCCCAAAAGAAATTTTACCCAGGATTAACATGGTGTGGGACAGTATTCCCGCTCAATTAACAAAAGAAAATAAAAAGTTTATTTACGGTGTTATCAAAGAAGGAGCAAGAGCCAGAGATTTTGAATTAGCGATTCAGTGGCTGACAGATGCGGGTCTGTTGCACAAAGTCTATAACACAACAAAACCCGCCCTGCCTTTGGTTGCCTATCAGGAGTTATCGGCATTCAAATTATTTCACAACGATGTGGGATTATTGGCAGCTGTGACAAGATTGAATGCTAAAACCATAGCCCAGGGAGATTCTGTATTTAGTGAATTTAAAGGAGCTTTGACAGAACAATTTGTATTTCAGCAACTCAATCAAAATGAAACGCTTTCCATTTATTATCATACGTTTGAACGAAGCAAATATGAAATTGACTTTTTAATACAAAACGAAAACGACGACATCATCCCCATTGAAGTTAAATCAGGAGAAAGCCTGAGAGCAAAAAGTTTTAAGTCTTTTTGTGAGAAATACAAGCCGCAAACCGCTGTCCGTACTTCACTTTCCGAATACAAAGAAGAAAGTTGGATGACCAATGTGCCGTTGTATATGTTGGGTGAGTTTCTTTCAAAATGAATTTCCTGATTCCAAGTAATTTGAATCCGATTATTATGACAATTGTTCTTAGAAAAACAGTCTGGATTTCGTATCTTTGCAACCTTAAAACAGAAACAATAAAAATTTTATAATCATGCCAAAAGGAATTTATCAGATACCATTTGCAATGAATGAACCGGTGCTGTCATACGAGCCGGGTTCGCCTGAACGCGAGGAACTGGTCGCCACTTATAAAAAGATGAACAGTCAGGTGATTGAAATCCCTCAATATATCGGAAGCAAAGCCGTGAAAAGCGGTAACAAAATTGCCATTTATCCGCCACACGATCACCAGCATGTGATTGCCTATTATCATAAAGGAACCGGCGATGATGTGAAAGCAGCCATCAATGCGGCACTCAAAGCAAGAAAAGACTGGGCGGCAATGCCGTGGGAACAGAGAGCTTCTATCTTTTTGAAAGCTGCAGATCTGCTGGCCGGGCCTTACAGAGCAAAACTGAATGCAGCGACCATGATCGGTCAGTCAAAAAATGCTTTTCAGGCAGAAATCGATTCAGCCTGCGAACTGATTGACTTTTTCAGATTCAATGTTGAATATATGACCCAGATTTATGCAGATCAGCCGGGTTCTTCAGAAGGCGTTTGGAATCGTGTCGAATACAGACCGCTGGAAGGATTTACTTTTGCAATTACACCTTTTAACTTTACTTCGATTGCCGGAAATCTTCCGTCATCAATGGCATTGATGGGCAACGTGGTGGTTTGGAAACCTTCGACCACTCAGATTTATTCTGCAGAAGTGCTGATGGAAATCTTCAAAGAAGCCGGACTTCCCGACGGAGTGATCAATATGGTGCTGACCGGCGGTGCTGAAACTGCGAAAATCTGTATCGAACATCCTGATTTTGCAGGGGTTCACTTTACAGGTTCGACTTCGGTGTTCAAATCAATCTGGAAACAAATCGGTGACAACATTACAACCCATAAAACCTATCCGAGAATCGTTGGTGAAACCGGCGGTAAGGATTTTGTAATTGCACACAAATCTGCAGATTCGAAAGAAGTTGCAGTAGCGTTGGTTAGAGGTGCTTTTGAATTTCAGGGTCAGAAATGTTCTGCTGCTTCAAGAGCTTATATTCCAAAAAGCCTGTGGCCGAAAGTTGAAAAAGAAATGGGCAAAATGCTGGCTGAAATCAAAATGGGTGCGCCAGATGATTTCACCAACTTTATCAATGCGGTGATCGATGAAGCTTCATTCAAAAAATGCAAAGGATACATCGACAGAGCCAATAAATCAAAAGAAGCTGAAGTTGTCTTTGGCGGAAAATGCGATAACAAAGTTGGTTATTTTGTACAGCCGACCGTTATCAAAACTACCAATCCGAGATATGAAAGCATGGTCGAAGAAATCTTCGGACCAATTTTGACGCTTTATGTTTATGATGACAAAGACTGGGATAAAACGCTTGAACTGGTTGACCAGACTTCCGAGTATGCGCTGACCGGTGCAGTTTTCGGAAAAGACCGTTACGAAGTGACCAAAGCAACTAGAGTGCTTGAAAATGCAGCCGGTAACTTCTACATCAACGACAAACCAACCGGTGCTGTTGTGGGTCAGCAGCCGTTTGGAGGTGCAAGAGCTTCGGGAACCAATGACAAAGCCGGTTCTGCCATGAACCTGCTGAGATGGGTTTCTGTCAGAACCATCAAAGAAAACTTTGTTCCTCCAAAAGATTATAAATATCCTTTTATGGCCGAATAAATAAGGCATTTGATTAAAATAATTAAACCTGTCAGTCTGGTGATTGACAGGTTTTTTTATTCTTTGATGAATTTTTCGTTGAGTTTAAATATTCTACCTTTGTTTCACTTTTCAGAGGAAAAATAAAGGTTTCCACTAATGAATAATTCAAAATCAGTTATATTAACATCGGTTTTCAGTATATTTCTAAATCTTGCAATGGCTGTAATCAAATGGATTGCAGGTGTTTTAGGGAATTCTTATGCGCTGATTGCAGATGCAATTGAATCGACGGCTGATGTTTTTTCATCGGTTTTGGTTTTGGTCGGATTAAAAGCTTCCACCAAACCGCCCGATGCCAATCATCCCTATGGTCACGGCCGGATTGAAGCACTTTCCACTTTTTCGGTTGTCGGCTTTTTGCTGGTTTCTGCAACTGTAATCGCCTATGAAAGCATCCAGAACATCAGGACTCCGCACGAAATGCCAAAAACTTTTACGCTCTACGTTCTTGCGGGAATAATCATTTTCAAGGAATTCTCTTTTCAATATGTCAAAAGAAAAAGCATAGAAACCAACAGCGCTTCTCTGATGGCCGATGCCTGGCATCACCGCAGCGATGCCATCACCTCTATTCTTGCTTTTATCGGAATTTCAATGGCTTTGATTCTTGGGAAAGGTTATGAAAATGCAGACGACTGGGCTGCGCTGGTTGCAGCTTTTATTATTGCGTTCAATGCCTATAAAATTTTCAGACCGGTCTGGGGTGAAATTTCGGATGAGCAGTTGTATGATGATCTGATTGAAAAAATCAGAGAAATTGCAGTAAAAGTTCCGGGAGTGATCGCCACCGAAAAATGTCATGTCAGAAAAATGGGGATGGTCTTTTATGTGGATCTGCACATGATCGTCAGAGGAGATATCACAGTCATCGAGGGTCACAGGATTGCTCACGAACTCAAAGATGAAATCCAGCGGCAGCTGCCGGAAGTTGCAGATGTGCTGGTGCATACCGAACCGGATCGGCTGGAGACTAATTAGCTGTATAATTGTATAATGTATATTGTATAATGTATATTGGATAATTGATTGAATCTCATATTTGTAATCAACTTCAAGTTAGGCCTGATTTGATTAACTAAATATTTAAAAAAAGCTTTTCCAAAGTTCGAAACTTTGGAAAAGCTTATTAATTTTTAATCTTAAATTTCTTTAAAACATCTTCGGATAAACATCCGGTTTTGCTTCTCTCATCAGTTCATACACTTTTTCAATGATATCATCTTCAGACGGTTTTGAAAAATAATCACCATCGCTTGCATATGCCGGTCTGTGAGCTTTTGCAGTAATGGTCAGCGGCTGACTGTCGAGATGAAAATATCCGTTTTGTTCTTCAAGAATCTGCTGAAGAATATAAGCAGATGCACCGCCGGGAACATCTTCGTCGATGACCACCAGACGGTTTGTTTTTTCAATGCTTTTTACAATATCGTGTTTTACATCAAACGGCAAAAGCGACTGTATGTCGATTACTTCTGCACTGATGCCGAGTTTTTCAAGCTCGTTTGCAGCTTCGGTAACGATTCGCCAGGTAGAACCGTAAGTAACCAGCGTTACATCGCTTCCCTGTTTTGTTACTTCGATTTCGCCGACCGGAACCGTAAATTCTCCCAGATTTTTTGGCTCTTTTTCTTTCAGTCTGTAACCGTTCAGACTTTCGATGATAATGGCAGAATCGTCGCTTTTCAGCATGGTGTTGTAAAATCCTGCTGCTTTGGTCAGATCTCTCGGAACCAAAACGCACATACCGCGCACCAGATTCAGGATGCCGCCCATCGGTGAACCCGAATGCCAGATTCCTTCCAGTCTGTGACCTCGTGTTCTGATGATCAGCGGTGCTTTCTGTCCGCCTTTTGAACGGTATTGAACGGTTGCCGCGTCGTCGGAAAGGATTTGGAGACAATACAATATATAATCAAGGTACTGGATTTCAGCAATCGGTCTCAAACCTCGCATTGCCATTCCGATTCCCTGACCTGCAATAGTCGATTCACGAATGCCGGTATCAGATACCCTTGATTCACCATATTTCAGCTGAAGACCTTCCAGTCCCTGGTTTACATCGCCGATATTTCCGGAGTCTTCACCAAAGACGAGGACGTTGTTGTATTTTTCAAAAATTTTGTCAAAATTATCACGAACCACCACTCTTCCGTCCACCATTTCAGGATTTTCGGCATAAGCAGGATCGATTTTTTCAACATTCAGTGCGCTCCATTTTGACTGGCTGTACAGATGAGATGAATAGGCATCATTCTCCTTTTTCAATTGAGACTGCCACCAGTTTTTCAGTTCGGTCAGTGCGGCTGAATCTTCGCCTCTTGTGATTCTGAAAACTTTTCTGACAGTTGAATAAGTATCTTTTTTAAATGGGATTTCTTTTGTTTTCAATGCCTTGATGTCATTTTCAAAGAAAGCTTTGTTCTGACTTTGCGCGGCAACATTCTCAAGCAGTTCGACCGCTTTGTTTCTGATTTCAATCAGCGGATTGGTATAATCTGCCCAGGCTTCTTTCTGAAGGGTTTTGACTTCTTTTTTTGCTTCTGCCTCTATTTTGCTGATTTCCTCTTCGGTTGCCAGAATCTGTTCGCCGGTATCGAATTTCAGTATCCATTCCTTAAATCTCGCGATTCCGTCAAAATCTTTTTCCCACTGGAGTCTTTCTTCAGATTTGTATCTTTCGTGCGAACCCGAAGTCGAGTGTCCCTGTGGCTGCGTACATTCCTGTACGTGCACAATACAGGGTATATGTTCTTCGCGTGCGATCTTTTCTGCTTTTTCATAAGTCGAAATCAAAGTCGGATAATCCCAGGCTTTGACCGTGAAAATCTCAAAACCGCGTTCTGTTTCCGATCTTTGGAAACCCGAAAGCATTTCGCTCAGACTTGATTTTGTGCTTTGGTATTTGTTGGGAACCGAAATTCCGTAACCGTCGTCCCAGATAGAAATAATCATCGGTACCTGAAGCACGCCGGCTGCATTAATGGTTTCCCAAAACGGACCTTCAGAAGTACTCGAATCACCTATGGTTCCAAATGCAACTTCGTTTCCGTTTATCGAAAAATTTTGATCTGCATCCGCATTGGGATTCTCTCTATAAAATTTGGAAGCCTGTGCCAGTCCGAGCAGACGCTGCATCTGACCTGATGTGGGAGAGATGTCAGAGCTTGAATTTTTCATTTCGGTCAATTTTTTCCACGAACCGTCTTCATTCAGCGAACGGGTGGCAAAGTGCGAATTCATTTGTCTTCCGCCGGATGCGGGATCCTTTCCCGGGTCGGTGTTTGCATAAAGCTGTGCAAAAAACTGTTTGACATTCAACTGACCGATGGCCAGCATAAAGGTCTGATCGCGGTAATAGCCCGATCTGAAATCTCCGTTTTTGAAAACTCTTGCCATTGCGAGTTGCGGAATTTCTTTCCCGTCTCCAAAAATTCCGAATTTCGCCTTTCCGGTCAGCACTTCTTTTCTTCCGGTCAGACTTGCTTCTCTAGAAATGACTGCTGTTCTGAAATCATTGAGTATCCTTTGTTTGAACTGCTCGAATGATAATTTGTTTTCTGTTTCTGTCTGCATAACATTTGACTATTCAGCAAAGTTAAAAAATTTAGATTGAATTGCAGTTTAAACAATCATTTTGAAAAACCGGTTATAATTGTTTTTTTGAATTGATTCATCAAATCAGAATATCTTGTGATAATTGAAAATGTAAGGGGATTAGAATGAAATTCATAATTGATAAGTTTTTTGTTGGTTTATGGTTATTAGAATTTGAGAAAAGTCTCTTCATTTTACATTTGAAGTTTTTGCAGTTAATCAACTGTAGAATCGTGCAATAGGGTAAAGAGGTTAAGAGAGATTGCTGCCTTCTTCTCTGTTCGTCTTAATCGAAATCCTGAAATTTTGATGCTTTTGAGTGTGTAAGGTAATAAAAAACTTTGTTTTATTTAAAAATTTAATATCTTTGTCTGGTAATAATTGATAAAAAGTTAAAGTTATGAAGAAAATTTATTTATTGGCAACAGCATTGGTGTTTGGTCTTACAGCCAATGCACAGCTAACAGACGGTTTTGAAGAGTATCCATTGGGATCTTACTACGGAGGAAATTGGAAAAACTGGAGTATGGTGGATGGTCCTGAGAATATTCTCGTTGTTGATGACCAAGCTTCAGAAGGAAGCCAGTCAGGTTATATTGGAGGAGATGAAGTTCAGGATGCGATTCTTGATGTGGGATTGAAATCAAGTGGAATTTGGACATACAGCATGGATTTCTATATTGATTTTGGTAGTTCAGGTTATTTCAACGCACAACATGATTTAGGTTCTTTAGGAACTACCGGTAATTGGGCATATCAGGCATATATTGGACTCGACCCGACTCAAACAGGTACTCCTCCTGCTCCGGGAACGTTCTATTTTGCATCTGCAGGAACTGCATATTCATTTCCATACAACGAAGAAGAATGGATTAACTTTGCAGTTGAACATCATATCGATGATGACATTGTGAAATTGTTCATGAATGGTACTGAAATTACTTTTGGTCCTGGGGTAGACATTCCTTTTGGAGATGATCCAGCTTTTCAGGGAAAACTTAATGGCTTTGACTATTACTCGGCTTCTTCAATAAACTCTATGTATATTGACAATATCAGATTTTACGAAGGAGAATTCACTATGGGTGTTCAGGATTTGACTGTAAGTGAAATTTCAGTTTATCCTACCGTTGCAAAAGACATGGTTAACATTGCTTCAAAAACCAATATTGACAATGTTGCGGTTTACAACACTTCAGGTCAGCAGGTATTGAAACTGAACCCGAATTCAGCAAATGCACAGTTCAATGTTTCTGCAATGCCTGCAGGCGTTTATATGGTGAAAATTCAGTCAGGCAAACAGGTTATGACCAAGAAAATCGTGGTTAAATAATAACCGATTAACAATCAATATAAATGCTCCCGATTTGGGGGCATTTATTTTTTGTAATAAATTATTTCAAAGCATTTTGGAAAACCGAAATGAATTCTTACATTTGCAACCCGAAATTTTATTCACCAAATAGAAATTAAAATTACAAAAGTGGATACTTTAAGTTATAAAACCTTATCAGCAAACAAGGAATCTGCTCAGAAAGAGTGGCTTCAGGTAGATGCAAGCGGATTGAGTCTTGGAAGACTGGCATCCGGAGTGGCCAAACTGGCAAGAGGAAAACACAAAACAAGTTTTACTCCTCATGCAGACTGTGGAGATTATGTGATAGTTGTCAATGCTGATAAAATCGAATTGACAGGCAATAAGTGGAATGACAAAATCTATCTGCGTCACACCGGCTATCCGGGCGGACAGAGAAGTCTGACTGCTCAGCAGCTGTTTGACAAAGATCCGATCAGACTGATTGAAAAAGCGGTAAAAGGAATGCTGCCAAAAAACAGACTTGGCGCACAGATTCTTTCAAACGTATATGTGTACTCAGGCGAGGAGCATCCGCATGTCGGACAAAAACCAAAATCAACAGATATTAAAGCATACATTTAATTATGGCAATAATTCATAAAATAGGTCGTAGAAAAACTTCTGTAGCAAGAGTATATCTTCAGGAGGGAAAAGGCGAAATCTATATCAACGGTCGCGAACTGAAAGATTATTTCACCACTGGAGTACTTCAGTATAAGGTGGAACAGCCTTTTGCACTGACCGGCAACACCGGAAAATACAATGTTGACATCAAAGTATTCGGAGGCGGCACAACCGGACAGGCAGAAGCGATCAGACTTGCGATTTCAAGAGCATTGTGCGAAATCGACAATGAATTCAGAGCGCAGCTTAAACCCGAAGGACTTTTAACACGTGATTCAAGAATGGTCGAAAGAAAGAAATTCGGACAGAAAAAAGCGAGAAAGAAATTCCAGTTCTCTAAGCGTTAATTTTTGGAACCGGGAATTTTTCGAAATACAATTATTATTCATTAACCATTTTCCGGTTGGTTTAGCATCCAAATGTTCAAGGCGAGATCATTTCAACCACTTGGACATTGATTGCTGATTAGGCGGAACGTAAACTAAAAAAGAAAGAAAATGGCAAAAGCAAACGTAAAAGATTTGTTGAATGCAGGCGTTCACTTCGGACACCTGACCAGAAAGTGGAATCCGAACATGGCTCCGTACATCTTCATGGAGAAAAGCGGTATCCACATCATCGACCTTCACAAAACTGCTGTGAAGTTGGAAGAAGCTTCCGAATCTTTGGGTAAAATCGCATCATCAGGAAGAAAAATCCTTTTTGTTGCAACCAAAAAACAGGCAAAAGAAGTGGTGGCAAAACATGCAGAAATGGTGAACATGCCTTACATCACCGAAAGATGGATGGGTGGTATGCTGACCAACTTTGTAACCATCCGTAAGGCGGTGAAAAAAATGAACTCAATCGACAGAATGAAGAAAGACGGAACCTTTGAAACCCTTTCCAAAAAAGAAAGACTTCAGGTTGACCGTCAGAGAGCAAAACTGGAAAGAGATTTGGGTTCAATTGCAGAAATGACACGTATCCCGTCTGCGATTTTTATCGTTGACACCGTCAGAGAACACATCGCAGTGGCAGAAGCAAAGAAACTCGGTATTCCGATCTTTGCAATGGTTGACACCAATGCCGATCCGCGTGAAGTTGATTATCCGATCCCGTCAAACGACGACGTTTCAAAATCAATCGACATCATTCTGACTCATATCACCGACAGAATCAAAGAAGGTCTTTCGGCAAGAAAAGCAGAAAAAGAAAAGCAGAAAGAAGACAACTCTGAAGCTGAAGAATCAGATCATGTTGTTTCAGCTGAAGAAGCGAAAGAAGATCAGGATTAATCAAATCGAATCTTTAAAATCGAAATAAATCAGGGTAGTTCTTTCGCAAAGGGAAGAACTACTTTTGTTTAAAAATATCAATTCAGTAACTTATAAAATTAAAAACGATGTATAAAGCAACTGCTGCAGAGGTAAGCAAACTTAGAAATACGACAGGAGCCGGAATGATGGACTCCAAAAAAGCTTTGGAAGAAGCGGAAGGCGATTTCGAAAAAGCAATCGAAATCCTTCGTAAAAAAGGACAAAAAGTAGCTGCAAAAAGAGCGGACAGAGACAGTGTTGAAGGTGCAGTTATCGCAATGGTAAACGGTGACCATACAAAAGGTGTGATCGTTTCACTGAACTGCGAAACAGACTTTGTTGCAAAAAACGAAGACTTTGTTGCATTGGCAAAAAGACTGGCTGAAATGGGATTGGAAAGCGCTGACAAAGATGCACTTCTGAATACCCAGATCGACGGAATTACCGTTGGTGAGAAGCTTTCCGAACAAACCGGTGTGATCGGTGAAAAAATTGAAATCGGAAATTTCCAGAAAATCGAAGCTCCTTTTGTAAACGCATACATCCACGCAGGTAACAAAATCGGTGCGGTTGCAGCTCTTTCTTCAAACGTAAACGGAGCAGAAGAGGTTGCAAAAGAAGTTGCAATGCAGGTGGCAGCGATGAACCCGATCGCATTGAATGAAGATCAGGTTGATTCTGCAGTGATCGAAAAAGAACTTGAAATTGCAAAAGATCAGCTGCGTCAGGAAGGAAAACCTGAAAATATGGTTGAAAATATTGCAAAAGGCAAGCTGAACAAGTTTTTCAAAGAAAACACTTTGGTTCATCAGGCATTTATCAAAGACGGAAAAACTTCAGTTTCAGACTATGTGAAATCTGTAAATCCTGATTTGGAAGTTGTTGGATTTATCCGATACAGCCTGTAATCAATCAAAAAAAGATTTTGTAATCATAGAAAATGCAGTCTGAAAATGACTGCATTTTTTTGTTTATTTTAAAAAATTTGGCATAAGTGTTGGAGATATGAAAATATGTAATAAATTTGCAGATACGGATATGAAGAAATTTATACTTGTTTTGATGTTTATGAGCTTTTCACTGAGCGGTGTTTATGCACAGCAATCAGGTGAAGGCGTTTCTGCTGTCAGCAATGTCAGTATCAAAAAAGTCAGCATTTCACCAAACCCCGCTACAACCATTATCAAAGTCAGCATTGAAGGAAAACAGTCAAACCTGAATTCAATTTCGATCTACAGCATCATCGGCAACGAAGTATTCAGCAAACAGTACAATACTGCTTCCGATACCGTTGAATTGGATGTACGCAATCTGAAAAAAGGAAAATACCTGGTAAGAGTAATGTTCAGCGACAACTCTTATGAAGTGGTTACACTAATCAAACAGTAATTCTTTTTTTAATTCATTTTAATTTTTTTAACAGCCATCTTCAGAAACAGCAACAACTATTTCTGTGATTTTGTCATTGTCCAGATAAAACCGGATGACGGTATATTCTTCCAGACCGGTCAGTTCAAACATTCTCTTTTTCTTTGATATGTCCTGAATATCATCATCCCAAAGAAACCAAACAGACAGGTTAAAATCCTTTTTGTAGGTGTTCCACAGCTCATCAAGACTGCTGCCGACACCGATTCCGGACAGCGTTTTTATATTGGGAGAAGAAGTCCTGATTTCATAAAGTATATAATTTTCTGACGTTCCCTCTTCGTTGGTCTGTTTTACAAAACCGAGTTTCATCTGAATTCCTTTGTGATTGATCTCGGCATAACTCATCCAGTCGTATTCATCCGATTTCAGTTTGAGTTTCTGATCAAGCGTTTTCTCAATTTCATCCAAAGTTTTGTTGAGTCTGACATCATTTATTCTGCCGGTTGTAATTTGGGCCTGTGCAGAAAGAAGCAACAGCCCGAAAAGGAGTGAAAATATTTTTTCCATAGCAATAGCGTTTTAGTTTCAGTAAATTTAATCAAAAAAAATAATCTGAATTTAGCTGAAAATTATTTTCCGGAAATGAAATTGATATTTCTTTTGAATCCCTGGAATTTTGCTCTTTTCACCGATGATTTTCTGAAGATTTCACGATAGATTTCTTCGGTAATTTCTTCCCAATCCGATTTTGAATAATTGAGCAGTTCCTGTTTGGGCATAAATCTTTCTTCGTGATGAGGCAGCGAAAACCGATTCCACGGACAGACATCCTGGCAGATGTCGCAGCCAAAAATCCAGTCTTCAAACTTTCCGTTCATCTCAGACGGAATCATTTCATCTTTCAGTTCGATGGTGAAATAAGAAATGCATTTACTCGCATCCAATTTCCGATCGGGCAAAATCGCCTCGGTCGGACAGGAATCGATACAGCGCGTACAGGTGCCGCAGTGATCGGTTCTGAAAGCTTCATCATAATCCAGTTCGAGATCCAAAATTATTTCAGACAAAAGAAAGAAAGATCCTTTTGGTTTTGTCAGCAGCAAGGTATGTTTTCCGACCCAGCCCAAACCTGATTTCTTTGCCCAGGCATCTTCGAGTATGGGCGCAGAATCCGTGAAAACCCGACCGTTGACTTCGGTTTCGGATTCTTCGATGATATATTCAAAAAGCTCTCTCAGTTTGTCACGAATCACAAAATGATAATCGGTTCCATAAGCAAATTTTGCGATATGATAACTGTCTTCGCGCTGTTTGACTTCCGGAAAATAATTGTAAGAAAGTGAAATCACAGATTTTGCACCATCGACCAGCAATCTCGGATCAAGCCGCATATCAAAATGATTTTCCATATATTTCAGCTTACCGTGTCTGCCCTGTTTCAGATATTCTTCCAATCGTGGTGCTTCTTCTTCAAGAAATTCGGCTTTTGAAATTCCGCAGCCCATAAATCCCATTTCCTTTGCCCTTTGTTTGATTCGGGCCGAAAGAGATTTTGATTTTTCGGGTTTGCTGAAGATTTCCATTTTGATTTAATTCCGCCGACTAAATTAGGAATAATAAGAGACTGAGTTCCAAAACCGATACAATTAAGAATTATTCTATGATCAATAAATGCCGGAAAAGCCTTATCCGGTCAGCAATCGGTCGGATCGGGAACAGGCTCAAAAAAATATAATTCAAAAATCTGCGTTAGCTTAATAAAAAGTTGATTTTATGAAGAGTTTGAAATTTTTAATTCTGCCACTGTTCCTGATCGGTATTTTTGGTGTTTCATGCAGCAGTGATGACGATTCCGGCCAGGGAGAAAATGTGGATCTGATCGTCGGAACCTGGAAGATTACTGATGTTTGGATGGGAGGTCAGAGTGTCTATGCACTCATTCAGATGACAAATCCGTGTCCGC
This sequence comes from Flavobacteriia bacterium, assembly GCA_019455045.1. Taxonomy (GTDB): domain Bacteria; phylum Bacteroidota; class Bacteroidia; order Flavobacteriales; family Weeksellaceae; genus Moheibacter. The sequence goes on along the minus strand of JACFND010000007.1, from coordinate 48,380 downwards.
TTCAGACTAAATTTATTTTTGAAAATGATTTTTCTGTCAGGGTGGAAACCTTTGTAGCGGCTGACAGCGGCGATGGTTGTGTTCCGGATGAAGTTCAGAACGGAAACTGGTCAAAAGAAGGATCGACTTATTATGTCAGCTCCGAAGGTCAGACCGCACATTCTGAAGTTGAATTTCTGGACAACAACAATTTTACTTTGATGATTGAATTTGAAGGTGAATCTGCAAAGGTCAAACTGACCAGACAGTAATCAGCTCAGTTTTTGAAGCTGTATCAGTCGGCTGTAAATTCCGCCTTTTTCGATCAGTTCCGAATGGGTGCCGGATTCTTTGATCAGGCCGTCTTCCATCACCAGGATTTTGTCTGCATTTGTAATGGTTGACAATCGGTGTGCGATGATGATTGAAGTCCGGTTTGCCATCATTTTGTCCAATGCCTGCTGAACCAGTTTTTCGGATTGTGAATCCAAGGCAGAAGTAGCTTCGTCCAAAACCATGATCGGCGGATTTTTATAAACCGCTCTTGCGATGCTCAGTCTTTGTTTTTGACCGCCGCTGAGTTTTCCGCCGCCTTCACCGATTGATTCGTCATATTTGTTTTCGAGTTTCACGATGAATTCTTCTGCATTTGCAATTTTTGCAGCTTCGCTGACTTTTTCGAAAGTCGGATTTTCGTCACCGAGCGAAATGTTGTTAAACACCGAATCATTAAAAAGAATGCTGTCCTGGGTGACCAGACCGAAAAGTTTTCTGTATTTTTTTAATTTGATGTCTCTGATATCGATTCCGTCAATCAGTATCTGACCTCTTTCCACATCATAAAAACGGGTGACCAGATTTACCAAAGTTGATTTCCCGCTGCCCGAAGCACCGACCAATGCAACAGTTTCACCTTTTTTGATCGTAAGATTGAAATTCTGAATCACCTCTTTGTCTGAATAACCGAATGACACATCTTTGAATTCGATTTGGTCTTTGAATTCATCAAAATCTCTTGCATCTTTTTTGTCTTCAATCAAAACTTCGGTATCCAACACATCAAAAATCCGCTGTGCCGAAACCTGGCCTTTTTGAATGTCAGAAAGTGCTCTTGAGAATTTCTTGATCGGATCGAGCAGTGTATAAAAAGTTGCGATATAAAAAATGAATTCAGAACCGCTCAATCCTTTTCCTTCCAGACTGAGTTTTCCGCCAAAAAATACGATCATGCCGATGGTGATCGCACCCAGAAATTCGCTGGTCGGTGAAGCCAAAGCTTTCTTTTTCATCACCTGTTGAAGCAGTTTTCTGTATTTGTTGATCGATCGGTTGAATCGTTTTTGAATTTGAAAATCCGCATTAAAAATCTTAATGACTTTGATCGCATTCAGACTCTCGTCCACATACGACAATATGTTTCCCAATTCGTTCTGTGCCTTGTCCGCATCTCTTTTCAGACTCTTGCCGATCCACGAAATCAAACTTCCCATGATCGGAAAAACGATGATCGAAAAAAGAGTCAGCTGATAATTTGTAATAAAAAGGACGGTCACAAAAACAATGATCTGAATCGGACTTCTCAAAGTTTCGACCAGTCCGTTGAGTATATTTGATTCGACTTCTGCCACATCATTTGAAATCCTGACCAGCATATCGCCTTTTTTCTTTTCTGTAAAATAGGCAACCGGCAGATCCAAAATCTTGTCGTGTATATCAACTCTGAAATCTCTTGAAACGCCCGATCTGAGGTCGATCAGAAAATATTCCGAAAAATAACTGCAGATATTTCTCAAAAGAAACAGAAAAATAAACAGCAGACATGAAATCAGCAGCACACGCACCGGACCGCTGTCGGCGCTGATCTGATTCATCTGATAACCAAAAAACTGGCTCAGATAATCTTTTGCATTGAGCAGATTGCCCGAAAAAACAGGTTTTTCGGTGATTGCAACTCTTTTTTCATCAAACAGTATCGAAAGAATCGGCATCATGAATGCGAGCGCAAGCACATTGAATATTGCATAGAAAAAGTTGAAAAATATAGCGACCGAAAAAGATGAACGGTACGGCTTTACATACAAAAGCGCTCTTTTCAGCAGATTCATGAATCAAATTAATTTCAGCAAAGGTACAAATCCGATTCAGAAGTGAGAAATTAGATTTTAAATCGATCAGGTTTCATATTGAAACCGTCGAATTCATTAACTTCGCAGTGTATGAAAATAGGAATTTTAGGCGGTGGCCAATTGGGCTATATGTTTCTTCAGAATGCACTTCAGTATCCGGTTGAAATCCATATTTTGGATCCTTCAGCCAATGCGCCCTGTGCAAAACATGCGCACAGATTTGTGCAGGGAGATTTTGCAGATTATCAGACTGTGGTTGACTTTGGGAAAGATCTGGATGCAATCGGAATTGAGATTGAACATGTCAATGCGGATGCGCTTCTCTATCTGAAATCGATTGGAAAAACAGTGGTTCCCGATCCGGATACGCTGTCAATCATTCAGGACAAATCGATTCAAAAAAAGTTTTATACCGACAACGGAATTCCGACAGCGCCGTATTTCAAACTCGACAATTGGGAAGATTTGCCAAAAAGAAATCCGAATTATCCGTTGTTTCAAAAAGCAGATAAGGGCGGTTATGACGGCAGAGGCGTTCAGTTTTTGGAATCTGAAAAAGATTTGGACAAACAGCTGAAAGTGCCTTCGATTTATGAAACGCCCGCCGATCTTGAAAAAGAAATTTCGGTGGTTGCAGTAGCTGACGGAAAAGGAAATATTGTAAATTATCCGGTGGTTGAACTGGTTTTCAATATGGAATACAATCTGCTCGATTATCTGCTGATGCCTTCTTCATTGAGCGAAGCAGCAGCAGAAGAAGCTGAACGAATTGCAAGACTAACGGTTGAAAAATTAAATTCGCCGGGTGTTTTTGCGGTTGAAATGTTTTACAACAAAGACGGATCGATCTGGGTAAATGAAACTGCATGCCGTGTTCACAACAGCGGCCATTCGACCATAGAAGCTGCGCACAGCTCTCAGTTTGATCAGATGCTCAGAGTGCTGATGGGATTGCCGTTGGGCAGTACAAAATTATATTCGACTTCGGCAATGGTTAATCTGATTGGTGCTGAGGATGAAGAAGGAACTGCGGTGATTGAAAACGTTGAAGAAATATTGAATATTCCTGCAGCATACATCCATTGGTATGCAAAGGAATTTACCCGACCGGGAAGAAAAATGGGTCATGTCACTTTTTTGAATTCAAATCTTGAAAAATTAAAACAGGACATAGACAAAGTGAACAAAACAGTAAGAATCATTTCAAAAAAATAATATTATGGTAGGAATCATTATGGGCAGCGACAGCGATCTTAAAATCATGAAAGAAGCTGCAACAGTGCTTGAGGAATTGGGCGTCGAATACGAACTGACGATCGTTTCTGCACACAGAACGCCCGAACGTATGTTTGATTATGCAAAAACTGCCAGAGAAAGAGGAGTGAAGGTTATCATTGCCGGCGCGGGAGGAGCAGCACATCTTCCGGGCATGGTGGCTTCCCTGACGCCGCTTCCGGTCATCGGCGTACCGATCAAATCTTCAAATTCAATCGACGGCTGGGATTCGATCCTTTCAATTCTTCAGATGCCAAATGGGATTCCTGTTGCAACGGTCGCGCTGAATGCTGCAAAAAATGCTGGAATTTTGGCTGCAAGAATCATCGGAACTTCAAATGCAGGCGTAACCGGAAGATTGGAATATTATCGTGAAGGTTTGAAAAAATCGGTGGCTGAAAAAATTGACAAGATCAAATGGGAATACAAAAACGAGTATGACCACAGATCGGATGAAGACTGATCTACTGACCAAAAATTATCTCATGCTGCCTTCGGGGAACTGTACTTTATCGGGTTCTGCATTCAGCATCGGCAGTGCACCGGTCAGTATTCTGGTTCTTCTGCCGGTGGTGTCGTTTGGCTCTACCGGATAGGAAATTACTGCTTCAAGCCAAGCAAAAGTATTGACCCTGAAATAAACTTCGGGATACCATCTCTTGCGGGTTTTCACATCTCTTTTCGGATATCTCTTTTCAAAATCATTCAAACAGGCATCCATCAGACATTTTTCGACAAATTTTAAATCGCTGGTATAGGCGATCTGTATTGCGGTTTCATTCCAAATAAACGGAATTTGAGGTCCAGAATAATTGATCACCTGATCTTTCAGAATCAGACTGTTCGGAAAATATACGACTCTGCCGGTCTTTCTGTCATTCTGAACATAATCGCCGCTGACTTCAAGTATTTTTGTATCGAGGTAGCCGATTTCGATCACATCGCCGCGCATTCCGTTGATCTGAATCCGGTGACCGACTTTGTAAGGCCGTCTGAATACGATATACAGCCATGCGATAAATGAAGTGATCGGTGCCTGAAGTGCAAAACCGAGAATCAGTGAGATCAGACCAAGACTGACAACCGTAGTGTACAGATTGTCAAACATAAACGAGGCAGTGACAAAAGCGAGGAATACACCCGTCATCAGCCGGTTTACTCTCAGCAGATTATATTTGTCGCCTTCGGAATGTATCTGTGAAATAATAAATTTTCGAAACAGTTTGCCGATCAGCAGCACCATCATCAGCAGAAATCCGCAAAAAGTAATTTTTTTCAGTGCAGGAACCGCTTCCTCAATACCGGAAACAAAATTCAGCTTGAGTGCATAATGCAAACCCAAAAACGCAAGACCTGAAATCGAAAAAATCAGTATCCAGTAGGTTGAGTTATGGTGAATCCTGTGTGTCATTATTAAAACAAAAGTATAAAAACTTGGAGATTCGGCAAACTGAATTCAAAATGCGGTCTGTAGGAAAACAATGTTAAATTGATTAATTTTGACAAAAAATAAGACTTATGGTGTTTGTAGAAAATGAGGGAAATACAAACCCTCATATCAATATAGCATTGGAGGAATACATGCTCCGAAATTTCAGTCCCGATAATGATTATCTTTTGTTTTACATCAACCGTCCGTCCATCATCATCGGAAGTTATCAGAATACGCTTGAAGAAATCAATTATGATTATGTAAAAGAGCACGACATCCGTGTGGTTCGTCGGTTGTCGGGCGGCGGTGCGGTCTATCACGATTTGGGAAATCTGAATTTCAGTTTTCACACCAACCACGACATCAAAAGCATCAATAATTTTAAAAACTTTACTGCGCCGGTTATCAAAGTGCTGAACAGTCTCGGTCTGAATGCCGAACTGCAGGGAAGAAACGATATTTTGGTTGACGGCAGAAAAATTTCGGGAACTGCACAGTTTACAAACGGAAAAAGAATGCTCAGCCACGGTACGCTGCTCTACAATTCAAATTTGGGCGAAGTTGCAAATGCACTTCATGTGAAGATGAGCAAAATTGAATCAAAAGGTCATAAATCGGTGAGAAGCCGTGTGGCAAACATTACCGAATTTATGGATAACAAAATGCCGATTGAGGAATTCAGAAAACTGCTGCTCGAAGGTCTTTATCAGGATGAGGAACCGTTTGAAACCTATCATCTGACCGAGGATGAATGGAAAGGTGTTCATCAGCTGGTTGAAGAAAAATATGATACCTGGGATTGGAATTTTGGCCGTTCGCCCAAATTCAATATCAAAAGGGTGAAAAGATTTCCGGTCGGAGAAATCGATTTGAGGATTTTTGTTGAAAAAGGACATATCACCGAGTTTAAAGTTTATGGAGATTTCTTTGGCAAAAAACCGATTGCGGAATTGGAGGAGATGATGATCGGTCTGAGATATGAAAGAGAAGATCTGGTCAATCGGCTTGCAGATGTGGATATCACCGATTATTTCGGAGATGTTCCGAAAGACGAATTTGTCGAATTGATGCACGGTGACGATGAATCCTGAGCGACAGAAAATTTATTTTGTTAAATTTACCATATTTAGAATCGGATGATTGTAGAACTGGAAGATAATTTTGTAGCCCAAACAGATGCGGTTTTCACTTCCTGCCGAAAGGGAGAAGTGATTATTGAGGAAGGTGCAAAATCGCCATATTTCTATTATCTTTTGAAGGGCGAAGTCAGTGTTTACAATCTGACCGAGGACGGCAAAGTCTTTCTTCATCACAAAGTACAGGAGAAAAACTTTTTTGCAGAACCCGGCGTTTTTCTCGATATTCCATTTCCGGGCTATGTCAATGTCATCAGCAGCAAAGCAGAGATTCTGATGATCAAACGTGAGAAACTGATCGAATATCTGAAGAATCATCCCGAATGGTCGATTGAATTCATCAAATCGATGGCCGAGAAATCATGGCGAAAAAGCGAACTGCTCAATGACATTGTCTTTCTGAATCCTGAAGAACGGATCATCAGACAATTTGAAAAATTCAAAAAAAATTCAAAAGAAAAAATAAAAATTCCGCTGACCCGAAACGAAGTTTCAAAGATGACGGGACTGCGGATTGAAACCGTCATCAGAGCCATCAAAAAGATGGAAAGAGAAAAAAAGTTGAGTATTGTAAAAGGTAAAGTTTATTATTGAATATGAAAAGGACTATCGCTTCCGGACTGAAATTGTCTGTTTTTAACCTGGTAATTGTGGCCCTTTTGGGATTGCTCATGCGGTACAAAATCGCATTTTCTTTTCCGATTGCAGATCAAAAATTTATGCTGGAAAGCCATTTCCACTTTGCTTTTTACGGCTGGATCACTTCGTGCATTTATATGTTTATTCTCAAATATCTGCAGGAAAAGAAGCCTGATCTGAAGAAAACAGGTCTTTATCGAAATCTGATTACGATCAACTTTGTGGCTGCCTACGGAATGCTGGTTTCTTTTCTTATTGCAGGTTATTCGTGGGCTTCGATCTCTTTTATCATACTCGGTCTTTTGGTCAGTCTGGTATTCAGTTTTACTTTTTTTACCGGATTGAAAGGTGTGAGCGGCAAAGCAAAAATCTGGTTTCAGACCGGATTGATTTTCGCAGTGCTGTCGTCGATCGGCGCTTTTTCACTCAGTTATATGCTGATGACCAGGACGGTAACTCCTGACAGTTTTCTTGCTTCTCATTATTTCTTTCTTCATTTTCAGTACAACGGTTTCTTTCTTTTTTCATGTATCGGTCTGATCATTTTTTCGCTTTCAAAGCGTGATATTCAGATTTCAAAAGAACAGAATCGGATCATCTTCCTGCTGATGTTTGTCGGCTGTCTGTTTGGTTACGGGCTTTCTGTTCTTTGGATGAATCTGCCGTTGTGGATTTATATTCCGGTTGTGATTGCAGCGATTATGCAGACCGTAGGTTCGGTTAAAATTTATCTTTGGATCAAAGGTCTTTGGACAAAAATCAAGGAAATTCAATCGCCGATTGAACGTGCACTGCTGACCTATGCGGGTGCTGCCTTTGCCATTAAAATTGCATTGCAGCTTGGTTCCACCATACCTTCGATCAGTCATTTTGCATTTGGATTTAGAAATATTGTAATTGCTTATCTGCACCTGATTCTGCTGATGTGTATTTCATCTTTTCTGCTCAGCAGGATTATTGATACCGATTATTTTAAAATCACAAAGCCGTTTAAAATTGGGATAGTCCTGTTTATGATCGGTGTGTTCTTGAACGAACTGATGCTCGGTTTCGTTGGTATGTTTTCGTTTAACTACACTTTTATTCCGTACACACACGAAATTCTGCTGGCAATCACGGTGCTGATATTTGTTTCGACACTGATGATTTTCCTGAACATGAAAAATGCGAAAGCCTGAATTTATTTCCGGTTTCAATTTTTGATTGTTTAATTTTTAGAAAAGAAAAAGCGGCTCAAGACCGAAATCAATGAACCGCCAAAAAATAAAACAATATGGAATGAAACTATTCCGGCAGTATAACGCCGTCCACGACGTGAATAATACCGTTTGAAGCCGGAACAGTGGCTACGATATTAATCGTTCCGTTAACTGTCGGTTTGCCGTCCACCATTTTGATGGTTATATTTTTTCCGTCCACCATACCCAAATTCTGACCGTCAGAAAATTGATTTTCTCTGATTACGCCCACATAGGTGTGATGACCCAGTATGTCTTCCAACTGTCCGAGGTTTTCTTTTTTAAGCAGATTGTCCACAGTTCCTGCCGGAAGTTTGTCGAATGCCGAATTAAGCGGTGCGAATACGGTGAAAGGGCCCGCATTGCTCAATGAAGTTGTTAAACCTGCTGCCTTAACCGCTGTAACCAATGTGGTCAAATCATCGTTAGCCACCGCAAGTTTTACAATGTCAGGGCTGGATTGATCGTCAACAACTCCTTCCTGACCCAATGCATCTCTTGACTGTGCCTGCGCCGTTGCCGGGCTGTCTGATTGAACTGAATTTTCTGTATTTTGGCAGGAATAAAGCGCCAAAATTGATACTGAAAGTGCTAATACCAGTTTTTTCATAATGATTAGAATTTTCAATAAAAATAAGCCAATCCAACCGGTTGCACTTATGACTCGAGTCATAATCAACAAATTGATTCAGTGATAATTATCACATTTCTGTATTAGAAATTAAATGAAAAGTCAGGCCATAAAAAAAGACCTGATCAAAGGTCTTTTTTGTCAAATTTTCTGGTTGAAAAATACAGCGGTATAATCAGCCATAAGAGAAGCACTCCGTAGGTGATAAATGAACCGCTCATTCCGGTAAATGTCTTTTTGAAAACTGCCGTTGTTGCACCCATCAGAGCCGAAACGTCCATCTGCATCAGTGAAACGATTCTGACCAGATCCACAGGATTCAGCATGCTCAGCACCACAATCAGATTTTCAAGCGGATAATCCAAAAACTGGAACAGCAGAAATAGGACCAGTCCGTCAAAAACCACTGTAAAGAATAGCCACAAAAGCAGTGCGGCACCGATTCCTTTGGTTTTGTCCTTGATGTAAACCGCTGTGAAAAGCGAGATTGAAACAAAGATGACCGAAAGGATGATACCGGTGATGATCATTGTAATTCCAATTGAATTTGCAGAGAAAATCAGAACCGGAATTCCGAATCCGATAAAAAATGCAATGCTCAAAGCAAGCGCAAGACTTATAAAAATACTGAACCACAGCGTCTTCCTTTTGATGGGTTGTGCCGCGAGCAGTTCTATGAATTCACCCGAATTGTAAATATAAATTGTAGAAAACATGGTACTGATTAGCGGAATCAGTGTCAGGTTCATCGTCAGCATGCTCATCAGACTTTTTTCGGGTACGTCTTCAATCACAAAGAGTCCGAATGAAATAAGCAGCAGAAATATGGTGTATGCGATTATGATTTTGTTTCTGAGAATGTCCGAAACTACATATTTGATAATTTTCTTCATCTTAATATTGTTTGCTTGATTTTTCCATCAATACCGCGATTGCTTCTGACAATTTGGATCTTTGGGTTTCTGCTTTCAATTCTTCTATCGGCTGGTTCACGATCACTTTTCCTTCTTCAAGATACACGATCTGGTTGACCACATCGTCGAGTTCGCTCAGTATGTGCGAGCTGATGATGATCAGTTTCCCCTTTTCTTTTTCTTTGATGATCTTTTCCTTGAGCTTGAGCGATGACAGAGGATCGAGTCCGGCTGTGGGTTCGTCGAGTACCAGCACCTTCGGATCAAACAAAAATGCAAGATAAGCGCTTACTTTCTGACGGGTTCCGCCCGAGAGCGTTCCCATTCTTTTCTGAAGCAGCGTACCCAAATTATAGCTGTTGAAGAGATCCTTATCAGGCTCCTGATGTTTGTCTCTCAGGTCTTCAATCATTTCGAAAACCTGTCCGATGGTCATATTTTCGGGATATCTTCCGATTTGGGGCATATAACCGATATGGTTTCTGTATTCCCAGTCTTTTTTGATTGATTTGTCCATAAAAAGAATATCTCCCGAAGTCGGAACCACCATTCCGAGCAGTGTCTTTATCAGTGTGGTTTTTCCTGAAGCGTTCGGACCGATCAGTCCGATGATGTTTCCTTCTTTAAATTCGAGATTGATGTCTTTCAGAACTTCATATTTGTCAAATTTCTTATAGACTTTTGAAAACTTGATCATGTAATCTGTTTTTTAATTTTTCTGGTCATCGGCGCATTGTCTTTGACATTTTCGGGTGTCAGGCTCGGAAATATGCTTTCTGCAGTGTCCATCAGTTTGACAAAGAAACTTCTGAACAGCATCAGTGCCGATGAATTCCGTTCTATGATGAGTGAATAGAATGTGATCGGATGATACGGAATATCGCCGACTCCATCTCTGTCCAAATCATATCCTTCATATTTGTCCCAATAATTACCGTCGAGAGATTTTACCCTCAGATTCCCGTTGGTCGCCATATCAAAGGTATTCCCGATAAAATTGTTTCCAGAAATCAGCGCATCTGTACTGCTGGCATTGATTTTAAATGCCCAGCCGTTTCTGTAAAACTGATTGTTGGTCACTTTGATTCGGTTGGCACCGTCAGCAAAGATTCCCATTGTGTTTTCACTGAATTCATTGTCATAAATCTCACTGTCGTCAATCTCTTTGAGCAGCAGTCCGTAGGCAGCCAGTCCCCAATTGTATCTGAAATGGTTGTTGTACATTTTTACTCTTTTGCTGTACATGACCGCAACGCCGGCACCGTTGTTTTGGAAAGTATTGTTTTTGAATAAATTGTCGTGCGAAAACATAAAATGAAGTCCGTAGCGGCTGTTGCCTATACTTTCATTGTTTTCGATATCAGAATTGGTGATGAATTCAAAATAGATTCCGTCGCGGTGGCCGTGAATCTGATTGTTTTTGATGGTCAGATGGTTTGACTTCCAGCAGTGGATACCGTTGGCAGAAGGTCTGCCTTCCATCTTTCTCGATTTGAGATCGTTGTTGGTATAGGTGATGTAGGATGAATTGATGGTGTGGATGCCGAAGAAATTGTCTTCAAATTTGCATCCGTCCACCAAAACATTCTTTGAATTTTGAATTTTCAGGGCAGCGATGTCATTGAAGTTTGATGCACCCGAATTTTTGAACAGTATGCCTTTGATGGTAACTCCGTCGCTTTCCACCGTCAGTATTTCGTGTTCAAATTCTCCGTCAATTACAGGGAAACCCTCTCCGGTCAATGTGACCGATTTGTCCAGATAGAGAGGTCCTTCCCTGTAAATTCCGGATTTAATCAATATGGTATCTCCGTCTTTTGCCTTTTCAAACGCTTTTTTGATCGTTTTCTGAGGATTGTTCGGTTCTACCGTAATGGTGTTGGCAAAAACGCCAAGACCTAAAAATAAGCTTAAAACAGTTATTTTGAATTTAAAAAATCTTCCCATTTTAATTCTGTTCCCGAATAACCGGATTGATAATTATTTAAATCATTTTCATTTTCAAAGGCTGCAATATTTGATCCCATCGGGCTTCTCAACTCGTCATTCCGAATCAGAAAGCTTTTTTCCGCACTGATCAGTTTTCCGTTTCCGGTGAAGTCAACCAGCCAGGTCGAATGAACCTTGTCTTTTGGAATCACTTCATCATCCAGAAAACCTTTCAGACAGTGCAAATCGTCAAATTTGTAAATTCTGCCCTGTTTGGTAACGATTTCCGCGCCAAAACGGTTGTCGCTAATCGTCATCTTGCAGTAATCGCAGTCCTCAGCTCCGAAGTTGATCGGCTTTGGATCTTTACTGCACGAAATTACCAAAATTGAAAAGAATGAAATTAAAATTATAGGAAAAAATTTAAATGAACTCATTGTTTTGTTTTTTTGATTTCATATCCGACCAGTCCGGCCATAACAGTTCCGACTGCTGCCAACACCCAACCGCCTGAAGCAGGGATTGAGAATGCGCCAAAGTTCAGAAGCTGTTTAAAACCGATCAAAGGCGGCTGATAGGTCATTCCCGGTACCTGAATTGGAGCAGTAGGATCCAAGTTGTGACCGTAGTTATACAGCCAGAAATAGAAATCCAGTCCCAAAACAACTACGAAAGCTATAAAAAACGCACACCACAGATAGAAAAACCATTTGCGGTTTACCAACGCAGTCAGGAGTCCAAAGACTGCAAGCAGTCCGAGAACGTACGGTAAAACTGCAAATTCCGCAAAGTCATCTTCGTGAATCGTGTGCATACCGATGTAATGGTTCAAACCATTGATAATGTCGACTTCACCACCCAGTTTGTTTGCATAAATGTACATTTCCAAACCTTCAGGATATTGCGGTGCAGTCAGTTCGATCTTCCAGATTGGAAGGACTAGTGTGCTAAACATCGCCAGACCTGCAATAGCTGATAAAATTCGTGTGAGGGTTTTCAGTGAGGTGTTTTTGGCTGTGTTCATATTTTTTGATTTTGAAAGAGTTGTCTCAATTTTAGCTGAGACAACTCTTTTTGGTTAACCGTTTCAGTTAAAATTTTAGTTTGTTGGAGCTTTGTCTCCGGTTCCGAATCTGATCGGAGTGCTGCTTCCGGCGGGAGAAACTCTTACGTAACCCTGCATTTCCTGGTGCAGTGCACTACAGAAGTCGGTACAGTAGAATGGAATGATACCTGAACGAGTCGGAATCCATTTGAGCGTTTTGGTTTCACCAGGCAATACCAGGATCTCTGCATTGTTATTGCCCATTATCGCAAATCCGTGTGGCAAATCCCAGTCCTGTTCAAGGTTGGTTACGTGGAAGTAAACCTCGTCACCCATCTTGATTCCTTCAATGTTGTCAGGAGTGATGTGAGATCTGATCAGCGTCATATATATGTCAACCCGGTTTCCGTTTCTTTCAACTTTGGTTGCATCTTCACTCTTAGTCACATATTTGTGATTGTTCTCGTTGATGTCATAGATTCTCTTCTGATTGTCTTTGATTTTATCTGCAGGAATCATCTGAGCATAGTGAGGTTCACCAATGGTCGGGAAGTCAAGAAGGAGTTCCATCTTGTTTCCGGTAATGTCAAACAACTGTGCACTTTGAGCCAGCTCCGGTCCGGTTGGCAGATAACGGTCTTTGGTAATCTTGTTCCATGCTACCAGATATTTTCCGTATGGTTTTGCAGTGTCTCCTCCAACTACAGTCAGGTGACCGGTAGAGTAGAAGGTAGGCTGTCTGTCGATCACTTCAAGTGTCTTCACATTCCATTTTACAACTTCAGAAGATACAAAGAAAGAAGTGTATGCATTTCCTTCGTTGTCAAATTCAGTATGCAATGGGCCCAATCCCGGTTTTTGTACTTCACCGTGAAGAACTGCATCATATTTCAATACAGGAATTCCGTCAAAATCACCTTCGTAATTTTTGTCTTCAATCGCTTTCATCATTTTGCTGAAAGAGAATACAGGAAGCAGTGAAGCCAGTTTACCCGAACCTACAAAGTATTCACCTGTCGGGTCAACGTCTGTTCCGTGAGGAGATTTAGGACATGGAATATAATATGCAAAACCTTCGTCGATCAGATCTTTAACATCCAGTACGGTAACGTCAGTAAGTAATTCTGAGGTTGCTGTATGGGTTCCTTCGTCATAAACGTTGTGTGCATATTTGGTTTTCACAGTTCTGCCTTTTCCTGCTTTTGCAAGTTCAGCTGCTTTTTTCCAGTTAACCGCCAGGATGAAGTCTTTGTCTCTCTGAGAAGCATTCACTTCAAGAAGTGTGTGTGCCTTTTCAGTGTTGTAGGTAGAGAAGAAGAACCATCCGCTGCTCGGACCTTTTCCGGTGTGGCTCAAGTCATAATTGACAGGAGGAGTTTTCAATTGGAAATCGATATTCATTCTTCCGTTTTCCGGATTTACTTTAATAAATGAAATCGCGCCGCTGAATTTATCTGCATAATCAGCGATCGGAATATCTCCGTTTTCATCGTCAAAAGGAACGCTGAAACGCGTACCTGCAACCACGTATTCTGTGTTCTCAGTGATAAATGGTGATGAGTGGTTACCTGCCGAGTTCGGAATTTCGATAATTTCAGCAGTAGTGAAAGTTGTCAGATCAAGTCTTGCAACACGAGGTGTATTGTTCTCGTTTGCAAAAAGCCATCTTCCGTCATTTTCACCGTTTGTCTGTGAAATTGCAAGGTGGTGCTGGTCACCCCACGGCACAAATCCGTGAGAAGTCATCAGCATCGGTTTGGTTTCCTCACTGTATCCGTATCCTGTTTCGGGATCCTGTGAGAACACAGGCAGAACTTTAAGCATTCTTCCCGACGGGATTCCGTACACAGAAACCTGTCCGCTAAATCCTCCTGAAGTAAACGAATAAACTTCGTCATACTGTCCCGGAGCTACATAAACCCGCTGTGCGGCATCGCCCGTCACGGCGCTTTGAGCACCTTTTGGCTTACAGCTGCTGAGTGCCAACAAAGCTGCGCACGCAGATAATCCAATTAATTTTACTCTTGTCATTTGATATAGTTTTTGATGTTATTCGGTTATTTTGCACCGTCATTTTCACGCATGAATTCCACGATGGCACGCGCGTCCTGATCGGTCAGATTCTGATTGGGCATTCTCACCAAACAGAGTTCCAGCTGTTCCTGAAGTTTGGGGTCCACATCAATCATCGGGTCGGGCTCGGTAATAAAGTTCATAATCCAATAAGGTTTGTGTCTTTCGGTCACCCCTTTCCATCCCGGACCAACCAGTCTCTCGTCTGTCATTTTGTGGCATGAAGTACACTTCGTGTCGGCAATCTTTTTGCCTTCCGCAGCCAAAGCAGGGTCAAATGAGCTTACATCAACATTTGTTTCGTCCCACTTTCCAATTCCTCTTTGCGGATCGTAATCAGAGGGGTTTGAATCTGCTACTACAACTTCTTTTTTGTCACCTCCTTCTCCGGCTGTTTTATTTCCTTCTCCGCATGAAAATAAAACTGCTGCCGAAAAAGCACTCAAGAACAAAGGTTTTAAATTTTTCATAATTTTTTCATTTTTGTGGGTCCTGTTTGTTTCATTCCGTTAAGCTGAAAGACCGTGGAGCCCGTTAGCGTCCTTTCAACTGTTTACAATTTGATGTTAAATTAAAGTTTTTTCAGTTTTTGACCAAATAAATTTTATTTAATACCTCGGGCTCTTTTTTTTGATGAAACAAAGGTAAGTCTATTGGATGCTGCATTCTATGACGCAGGTCATACTTAAAATATGACTTTTATTAGTGATTTTTTGCAGGTTTTTATTGATTTAATGAGTTGGAATATAACAAATTAATCTTACAATTGAATAACAGTTGAAAATAAGGTCTTCAGAAAATATTAATTTGAAATTCAATGACGCCGAAATAAATTTTTAAAGCTTTGTTTTTAAGAGCCTGTTTTTATTTTATTGCAATTTTTTTACAGGAATTTTGAGATGGATTTTTTGTTCTTTAATTTCAAGAATTATCCGGATAAATCAAGAATGAAAAGGAAAAAACAGGCCCAATGGAACATAAAAAAACTGCAAAGATGAGTTGAAACAGCTCAAATATTATTTTTCGGAAAATTTAAACAGGCTGTGAGTGTCAAATGTTGAACTGCTTAATTGTATATTTGCCAAAAAAATTTAAATGAAGAATCTGTTCAAAATTTCAATTTTAATGATGCTGGCATTTTCACTCACAGCCTGCGGCAGCAAAGAAGAAACTACTGCCGAAACACAGTCGGAAAATGTTCAGAATGACGATCCGATGAATGTGACCAAAATTATGTCCACCGAAAAAGGAGATACCGTTGTACTGACCTTCTTTCCGAAAGGAGATGAATTTGCAATCAAACTGAAAATTGACGGTCAGGAAGTTGAATTGGATCCAAAAGGAACCAGCGACAAAGGAAATCCTGTTTTTTCTGACGGAAACTATGGCTGGGAAATGTTTGTGGACGGAAGAAGCGGACGCCTGTTTACCAATGATTCAGAAGGTCAGTTTTACAAAGAAAGATAAATTCATTGGTCCGTTTCAAAAGAAATTGGAATTCGGGCCCGATAATTGAAATGAAATTTGTGTAAGTTTGTCAATCTGTCGGAAAAAATTGAAAAATCAAATCCGGCATTTTAAGATGATTAAATATTCGAATTTGTGAATTTTTTTAAAACATTTACAAAATGGCAGTTTTGGGCCAGTCTGCTTTTGATGGGCCTGTTTTGTTTTGGTGCCTACCATTTTATATTCAGGGTTTGGCTGTACAGCTACACCAACCACAATCAGGAAATTGAAATTCCCGATCTGAAGGCAATGAATCTGAGTCGGGCGCTGAAAACACTTGACAGTCTGAAACTGACCTACGAGATCGACAGTGTGAGATATGACTCCTCAAAAGCACCGCACGCGATACTCGATTTCTTTCCTGAAACGGGATTTAAGGTTAAGGAAGGAAGAAAGATTTTCATCAAAGCAAATCCAAAAGGATGGCTGCCGACTTCGCTGCCCGATATTGTGGGGAAATCAAAACGGCTTGCATACACCCAGCTCAAACTCGCAGGTTTGGAAGTCGGTGACACGATTTACAGACCCGATATTGCAAAAGATGCCGTCCTGGATGTCATCTTCAGAGGCAAACAGATTACTCAGGGAACCCAGCTGCCGAGATTTTCAAAAGTTGATCTGGTGCTCGGTCGGGGCGTCGAATACGGAGTCAAAACGCCAAATCTGATCGGTCTGCCGCTTGAAGAAGCAAGATCAGCCATTTTTTCAAAACAATTTGCTAACGGCCGGATCAATGTGGAAGGCGGTGTGAGCGACAGTTCAAAACTGGTTGTATTTTATCAGTATCCGCTTCCCGACGACAATTATGATCAGGGATTGCCAATCGATCTCTGGCTGTCCGAGAAAGAAAGGGGAGACCTGAAATCAAAAATCAAAGAATTGGATCTGCAGTTCAGGAATTTTGGACCGAATGATTCAATCGCAGCTGCAAAATTTGAAGAAGAATTCAAATTAAAGGAAAAAGATGTTCCAAAGAACGGCAAAGAAAGTAAGAAGGTGCAAACCCATGAAATCCCTGACGAACAGCCCAGCGGAATGAAAATAGACTGATATGTCCAAACCAATGTTTACGGAAGAATCTGACGAAGACTGGTTTGAACAGTATTCGTTCAAAGCAGACAAAGGTCAGGAACCGCTCAGGGTCGATAAATTTCTGATGAATTTTATTCCCGACACCACCCGAAATAAAATTCAAAAAGCAGCAGACGAAGGCAGGATTTGGGCAAACGAACTTCCTGTCAAATCTAATTACAAAGTCAAACCCGGAGACGAAATCAAAGTCGTATTGTCCGAACCGCCGCGCGAAGTTGAAATCATCGCACAGGATATTCCGGTCGATATCGTCTATGAAGACGAATCGGTTGCAGTAATCAACAAAGCTGCAGGAATGGTCGTTCATCCCGGACACGGAAATTATTCGGGAACTTTGGTCAATGCATTGAAATATCATTTTGACAATTTGCCGTCGATGACCGCTGAACTTGAAAGACCCGGATTGGTTCATCGGATCGACAAGGACACCAGCGGGCTTCTTGTGATTGCAAAAACTGAACAGGCGATGCAGAGTCTGACTTCACAATTCAAAGCGAGAACCACCGATCGGCTGTATCATGCGCTGGTGTGGGGAAGCATTGAGGAAGATGAAGGAACCATCGAAGGGAACATCGGCCGTCATTTCAAAGACCGTATGCTGATGGATGTATTTCCGGACGGCGAACACGGCAAACACGCGGTGACTCATTTCAGGGTGATTGAAAGATTTCAGTATGTGACTTTGGTCGAATGCAAACTCGAAACCGGAAGGACTCATCAGATCAGAGTGCATTTCCGGCACATCGGTCATCCGCTTTTTAATGATGAAAGATACGGCGGCGATAAAATTCTGAAAGGAACCACTTTTACAAAATACAAACAGTTCGTGGAAAACTGTTTCAAAATCTGTCCAAGGCAGGCGCTGCATGCCAAGACGCTCGGGTTTGATCATCCAAAGACAGGAAAACGGATGAATTTTGATTCTCCGATTCCCGAAGACCTTTCGGAACTGATCGAAAAATGGAGAAATTACTCAAAACACTCAATTTCCGAATAAAAAAATGGCAGCTCTTTCGAACTTAAATAACTGTTCGGGATTCCCTATAAAATTAAAGAATATATTCAGGTTTATACCGTAGAGACGTACGGCCGTACGTCTCTACATTTATCAAATCATTGCAGTTTTCATAAAAAAATGGCAGCTCTTTCGAACTGCCATTCATTTTTTTGAATATTTTCTTTCTGCTTATTTTTTCAGCGAAAGAATATATTTCACCATTGTTCTCGCTTTGTCCATATTCACATCCGGATGCGGAGTCATCGGCACCTGGCCCCAGTTTCCCGAACCGCCGTCAATGATTTTCTGAGCCAGCATATCAATGTCAGCCTCAGAATATTTTTCTGCCACTTCCTGATAGCTCGGTCCGATCACCTTTGTGTCAACTTTGTGACAGGCTAGACAGTCAGAAGCTTCGATCATCGCCAGTCCGTCGTCAGATCCTGCTGCACCTGCTTCAGCAGTTGCATCACCGGCTGCAGGCTGTTCAACATAATCTTTTGATGCATTTGCATAATCGATGGTCACATCCTCTCCGGTTGGTTGTTCTTTTGATGAGCAGGAGAATACAAAAGCCAAAAAGCCGAATGCTAAAATAATTTTCTTCATTGTATTTAATTTTTGTTATGAGTTCTTTAATTGTTTTTTTACTTCGGTTACGATTTCGTTCACATCACTGTTCAAACCTTCTTTCTGAAATGTCAGCACACCCCGGTCAGAAAATACGCTGATGATGTTTGAATGTGAAAAATCAATCGGCGAAATCTGTTTGTATTTGACCGAAAGTACATTTGCAAATTCTCTTGTACTTGATTCGTCACCTCTCAGAAACAGCCATTGTTCTCCGTCAAAATCATTTTGTTTCAGATATTCCTTCATTTTTTCGGGTGTATCCACTTCCGGATCGATCGAAACCAAAACCAGTCTGACTTTTTTCGGATCGTATTTTCCCAAACTTCTTTCAATGTCGCGCATCTCTGCGGTCAGTCTCGGGCATGCGGTTTTACAGCTTGTGTAAATCATTGCCATCACCACTGTCTTTCCGTTCAAATCGGCGAGTTTCATCTGCTGTCCGTCCTGGTTTTCCCAGTTTGAATTCAGCTGAAAAACCGAATTTTGTGCGATTTCGGTATTTGATTCTTTTTCATTTTGACTGCATCCCGCAATACCGAACATCAGGAGCAACATCAATATGCTATTTTTCACAATTACAAATTTATAAATCT
Source organism: Flavobacteriia bacterium (assembly GCA_019455045.1). GTDB lineage: Bacteria > Bacteroidota > Bacteroidia > Flavobacteriales > Weeksellaceae > Moheibacter. Next base: position 29,139 of record JACFND010000007.1, on the reverse strand, counting down.
TTTGCACATCTGAACCCAAGATTATTCACCGAATAATCTGCTTTTAAACTTCCCCTCATCGCATAGCGCATAAACGCCGCGTAATTGGTCAAATCGCTGGTGGTCACCGCGGCGCCCGAACAGAAAAGACTTTCGTTTTTTGAACTGTCGTTTCTTGATTCGCCGCTGATCATCACCGAATTAAAATCTTCTGTCCATTCCCAAACCATTCCGTACAGGTCATACAGTCCGTAATAATTTGGTTTCTGCTGTTTGATTGCTTCTTTGTACATTCCCTTTTTCTGATAAGAATTCAGTATGTATTGGGTGAATTCAGGTTTTCCGGATGCATCTTTTGAATTTCCATCAGCCAGTGCCGCATATTCCCATTCGTCTATGGTCGGAAGTCTTTTGCCGACACTTTTTGCATAGGCTTCTGCTGCAAACCATGAAATATTGGTGACCGGTGATTCGGGTTTTGCATCTGCCGGAATTTCATAATCTCCCTGCCAGTTGTGCAGATAGGCATCATCTGCATACAGTTTTGTCACCTGTGAACGTGTCCACTGCGGGTTTTTTCTCAGGAATTCAAGAAATTCTGAATTTGTAACCGGGCTTTCATCAATTTGAAAAGATTTGACCTGAACAATCCTGCCTGAATCCTTTCCGAGAAAACCCATATAGGTTCCGCCTTCGATGCTGATCATCTTTTTGTCGGATTTAACAGGACTCAGCGTTTTTGGTGTCACCGCCGGTGCTTCCTTCGCTGCCACACTTACACGATTGTAGCAGGAAGTCAGTATCGCGATTGAAATGATTGCGAATGATATTTTCAGTAGGCTTTTCATCTTTTTGTTTGAAGAAAATTATTGAATCTGATTACAGTGCGTTTTTGATTGGTTCGTTTTTCTTGAAAACATTTTGGTTGTCTTCGCCGGTCACTTTGATTTTACCCAAAGCACCTTTGTGGAATGCTCTGAAAATTGCGTGATCGACCAATACATATTCACCCGGAGCATCTGCCTTGAATTCTGCAATCACAGCACCGCCCGCAGGAACGCTTGTGGTCTGAATGTTTTTTGTAATGGTTGTTCCGCCTTCCACATACACACGGTCAAAGATTTCACCAATCAGGTGAAGTGAGGAAGTAAGATTCGGACCTCCGTTTCCGAAGAAAATTCTGACGGTTTCACCGGTTTTTACCAGCAGTTCGTTGTCGCCCAAAAGTGAACCTGTATTTCCGTTGAATACCACATATTCCGGATGTTCGTCGATTGCTTTGTCAATGTCAAATTCCTGAAGACCTTTTTCTCCAAATTTTCCTTTGGTATAGAAATCTCCCTGCATAATGTAGAATTCTTTGTCAACTTTTGGAAGACCTCCTTCGGGTTCGATCAGAATCAGACCGTACATTCCGTTTGCAATGTGCATGCCCACAGGAGCAGTTGCACAATGATAAACATACAGGCCGGGATTCAGCGCTTTGAAAGTAAAACTGCCTTCTTTTCCGGGCGTTACAAAAGATGCTTCAGCACCTCCGCCGGGACCGTTCACAGCATGAAGGTCGATGTTGTGCGGAAGATTGTTGTTTTCATTGTTTTTCAGGTGAAGCTCAATTTCGTCACCGACTCTTGCACGGATAAAAGTTCCGGGAACGGTTCCGTTAAAAGTCCAGAAGTTATACTGTGTACCGTCAGCAAGTTCACCGATTTTTTCAAGGATTTCAAGCGTTACCACCAGTTTCTTTGCGCTTCTGTCGCCAACTGCCGCCTGAACAAAAGGAGGAGCAACCAGATCCATCACCTGGGTGGTTCCGTCCGTTTTGATGTTTTCACCGTTTTCACCCGAATCGGCATAAAGAGAATTGTTCTGCTTGCAGCCACCCATCGTGACCAGTGCCGAAATAATCAATGTGCGAAATATTGTTTTCATATCCAATTGTTTTTAATTTTTCTAGTTTTATTTCTGATACAAAGGTCATAATAAAAGACTTTTCTATCTTTTAATTTACTATGAATAATATCAGTCGGTTGGTATGAATTTTATCAGCATCAGTTCGTCAAAAAATCATTTGAAAACCGATCAATTTTTTTATATTCAAAACCTTGGAATCTCAAAAATTCGTATCTTCGCAAATCTTTAAAAAAAATAAAACGCAGCCGATTATCGGTTTTTAATTTGGCTGCAATCGAGTTTGAATTATGAGCAGTAAATTCAGAGAATATAAAAATTTAAATCTGGTCGGTCTGGCTGATGAAGTTTTGACCGACTGGAAACAGAACAGTGTATTTGAAAAAAGTGTAAGCACTAGAGAAGGCCATCAGAATTTTGTTTTTTATGAAGGACCGCCTTCTGCAAACGGAATGCCCGGCATCCACCACGTAATGGCAAGGACGATCAAAGATATCTTTTGCCGTTATCAGACACTGAAAGGAAAACAGGTTCACAGAAAGGCAGGCTGGGATACCCACGGACTGCCGGTTGAACTCGGTGTTGAAAAAGAACTCGGAATTACAAAAGAAGACATCGGAAAGAAAATTTCTGTTGAAGAATACAATCAGGCATGCCGTCAGGCGGTGATGCGCTATACCGATATCTGGAACAATCTGACCGAAAAAATGGGTTATTGGGTGGATTTGAAAGATCCGTACATCACTTACGAACCCAAATATATGGAGTCGGTCTGGTGGCTGCTCAAACAGATTTACAACAAAGGATTATTATATAAAGGTTATACCATTCAGCCGTATTCGCCAAAAGCGGGAACCGGTCTTTCGTCACACGAACTGAACATGCCCGGCACTTATCGCGAAGTTTCGGATACCACGGTTGTGGCTCAATTCAAAGCGGTCAAAGAATCATCCGAACTGCTCAAAGATTTGGAAGGAGATGTTTATTTCCTTGCCTGGACGACTACACCTTGGACGCTGCCGTCAAATACTTCTTTGATCGTCGGTCCGAAAATCGATTATGTGATTGTTGAAACATTTAACCAATATACTTTCAGACCTCAAACTGTGATTCTCGGAAAACCGCTGCTGAATTCAGTTTTTGGAAAAAATTATTTCGAAACCGAAGAAGCTGCCGATTTTGAAAATTTTAAAGAAGGCGACAAAAAGTTTCCATACAGAATTTTAAAAACGATCAACGGAAAAGAACTGGTCGGAATCAGATATGAACAGCTGCTGAAATGGGCATTGCCTTATGAAGATGCTGACAAAGCTTTTCAGGTGGTCGATGATGATTTTGTAACCACAGAAGACGGAACCGGAATCGTACACAGTGCGCCGACTTTTGGAGCCGATGACGCGCGTGTTGCAAAAAATCACGGAATACCGCCGATGCTGGTTTTGGACAAACACGGAAATCCGATTCCGCTGGTCAATCTGCAGGGGAAATTTATCAATAGTCTGCCGGCCGGTTTTGGCGGAAAATATGTAAAAAATGAATATTACGACGACGGCACCGCACCCGAACGCTCGGTCGATGTCGAAATTGCAATTCAGCTGAAAGAAGACAACAAAGCCTTTAAGGTTGAAAAATACAGACACTCTTATCCGCACTGCTGGAGGACCGACAAACCGATCCTTTATTATCCGCTGGATTCATGGTTTATCAAAATGACTTCGGTTCGTGACCGTATGGTCGAACTGAACAAAACCATCAACTGGAAACCAAAAGCAACCGGTGAAGGCCGTTTTGGAAACTGGCTTGAAAATGCAAACGACTGGAATCTTTCGAGATCGAGATATTGGGGAATTCCATTGCCGATCTGGAGAACAGAAGACAAAACAGAAGAAATCATCATCGGTTCGGTCGAAGAACTGATGAACGAAATCAGCAAGTCGATCAATGCCGGACTGATGAAAACCAATCCGTTTGAAGGATTTTCTGCCGGCGATATGTCAGAGGAAAATTATTCAAAAGTTGATTTGCATAAAAATATAGTCGATGAAATCATTTTGGTTTCAGACAGCGGCAAACCGATGAAAAGAGAATCTGATCTGATTGATGTCTGGTTTGATTCGGGTTCTATGCCTTATGCCCAATTCCATTATCCGTTTGAAAACAAAGAATGGATTGATTCGGGTTCAAAATATCCGGCTGATTTTATAGCGGAAGGAGTCGATCAGACTAGAGGCTGGTTCTATACGCTGCATGCAATCGGAACGCTGGTTTTTGACAGTGTTGCTTATAAGAATGTGGTGTCAAACGGTCTGGTGCTCGACAAAAACGGACAGAAGATGTCAAAACGTTTGGGCAATGCGGTTGATCCGTTTGAAACCCTTGCTGCCTACGGTCCGGATGCAACCCGCTGGTACATGATTTCAAATGCTCAGCCCTGGGAAAATCTGAAATTTGATGTGGAAGGCGTATTTGAAGTTCAGAAGAAATTTTTCGGAACTTTGTACAACACCTATTCATTCTTTGCGCTCTATGCAAATGTTGACAATTTCAGATATGAAGAAGCTGAAGTTCCGTACGCACAGCGAACCGAGCTGGACAGATGGATATTGTCTGAATTAAATACACTGATCAAAAAAGTTGACGAATATTATACCGATTACGAACCTACCCGTGCCGCAAGAGCAATCCAGGAGTTTGTAATCGACAATCTGAGCAACTGGCATGTCAGACTGAGCAGAAGAAGATTTTGGAAAGGAGATTATACCACTGACAAAATTTCTGCTTATCAGACGCTGTATACGGTGCTTGAAAAAATTGCAATCATTTCTGCACCGATCGCGCCTTTCTTTATGGACAGACTTTATAAGGATTTGAACGCGGTCAGTCAGAAATCTTCGCTTGAATCGGTTCATCTGGCTGATTATCCAAAGGCAAATGAAAGCCTGATCGATTCTGAACTTGAAATCAGAACCCAATTGGCACAGACCGCGACCAGCATGATACTTTCGCTGAGAAAAGGAGCTGCGATCAAAGTCCGTCAGCCGTTGCAGAAGGTAATCATTCCGGTTTTGGATGATCAGATGAAGACAAGACTCGAATCGGTGGCAGAACTGCTTAAACAGGAAGTGAATGTCAAAGAGATCGAACTGCTTTCAAACGAACAGGCAGCCGATCTGCTGGTGAAAAGCATCAAACCGAATTTCAAAACGCTCGGTCCGAAATACGGAAGCGAAATGAAATCAATTTCGCAGGCGACTGCAAAAATGACCAATGACGATATTGTCAGATTGGAGACCGAAGGAAAGATCAGTCTTGATCTGAGTGACAAAACTTTGGATTTGGAAATTGAAGATTTTGAAATCACCATCAAAGACATTCCCGGCTGGACGGTTGCATCGAACGGAAGCTTGACGGTTGCGCTCGATATGACGCTCAATGACGAACTGATTTCCGAAGGTTTGGCAAGAGAACTGGTGAACAGAATTCAGAATCTGAGAAAGGACAGCGGTTTTGAACTCACCGACCGTATTGAATTAATTGTTAAAAACGATAAAGAACTCGAAATAGCAATTAATCAAAATAAAGATTATATTTGCTCTGAAACGCTCGCCGATAAAATTGTCTTTCAGGACGAGCCGGCAGGCGGAACGGAAATAGAGATAAATGATTTAATAACCGAAATTTCGATTTCAAAAATTTGAAACTATGGCAGCAACAGAAGAAAAAACACGATACACCGATGCTGAGCTGGAGGAATTCAGACAGATCATTCTTGAGAAACTTGCCAAAGCAGAAAGAGACTATGAATTGATCAAAGAAACATTCATGGCCGGTTTGGACAATGGAACCGACGATACTTCACCGACCTTCAAGGCGTTTGAAGAAGGATCGGAAACCATGAGTAAAGAACAGAATGCGCAATTGGCAGCCCGTCAGGAGAAATTCATTCGGGATCTGAAAAATGCACTGATCCGAATCGAAAATAAAACCTACGGCATCTGCAGAGTGACCGGAAAGCTGATCGACAAAGAAAGACTGAAGCTTGTTCCGCACGCTACACTGAGCATCGAAGCCAAAAACATGCAACGATAAACAGCCGTTTTGAAAAAAATTGGATTGATCGTACTGCTGATTTTGATTTTGGATCAGCTTGTAAAATTTTATGTCAAAACACACTTCTATCTCGGTGAAGGAGTTGAAGTTTTCAGTTGGTTTCAGTTGAAATTTGTTGAAAACCCGGGTATGGCCTACGGTGCAGAATTTGGCGGTCTGGCAGGAAAAATGGGTCTTTCGGTACTCAGGATTTTTCTGATCGGAGGGATCATCTGGTACATCTGGAAACATGTCAAAGCACACAACAATTATTACTTCAAAATCGGAATGGCGCTGGTACTTGCCGGTGCAATCGGAAATCTGATCGACAGTCTTTTCTACGGAATGATTTTCGATACCGGACTGACCTGGAATCCCGAAATATCGGGCTGGGTCGGTTATGACGGAATTTCAAAAGCTGATTTCAATGGATATTCAGGTTTTCTGAAAGGCTGTGTGGTCGATATGTTCTATTTTCCGTTGTTTGACTGGCCCGACTGGGTGCCGCTGATCGGCGGAAAGGAATTTTTCTCATACATTTTCAATGTGGCGGATGCTTCAATCACTGTCGGCGGTGCCACCATTTTAATCTTCAGAAAAAATATCTTCGGATAATTTAAATAATCAATATGGAATAAATGCCGGTGCTGATGTCAGTAACGGCATTTTTTTAACATTTTTAAAGGGTTTCCGATTTGCCGGTTCACCCAAAGCCCTTTATCTTTGGCCGAAATTAATCAAAAATGAATCAGGAAAAATTAAACAAAATATTTGATATCGTATGCATTCTGGAAATCATCGGCTGTGTACTGCTTTTTTTAATTGCAATGCCGATGAAATACGGTTTTGGCAATGATTCGCTGATCAGACCGTTCGGAATGCTGCACGGCGTCTTCTTTATGGCCTATGTGTATCTTGCTTTTAAGGTCAGAGATTATTACAGATGGGACGCAAAAGAATTTTCAATCGTCATACTTTATGGGATAATTCCGTTTTTCACCTGGTTTGTTCACAGGAAAATCAATAATTTTGAAGCACAAAAATTGAACGAAGAATAATTGGTCTTAATTTAGTAATTCAGACTTCTAAATTCTGACTTCTAACCTCTAACTTTTAAAGTTATGCCAAGAGTACTTACAGGCGTTCAGGCCACCGGCACACCGCATTTGGGAAATATATTGGGTGCGATTTCACCTGCAATCGATCTTGCAAATTCGTCGGATGAGAAATCATTTATTTTCATTGCAGATCTGCATGCGCTGACACAGATCAAGGATGCGGAACTGCTGAAACAAAATACTTATGAAGTGGCTGCCACATGGATTTCGCTTGGTCTGGATACCAACAAAGCGGTTTTTTACCGTCAGTCCGATGTTCCTCAGGTGACCGAACTGACCTGGTATCTGCTCAACTTTTTTCCGTTCCAGCGGCTGACACTTGCGCATTCTTTCAAAGACAAACAGGAATACATTTCTGATGTCAACGCCGGACTGTTCACTTATCCGATTTTGATGGCTGCAGATATATTGATGTACGATGCAGAGATTGTTCCGGTCGGAAAAGATCAGTTGCAGCATCTGGAAATCACCAGAGATGTGGCCGATAAATTCAATCATCAGATGGGAGAGACCTTTGTGCTTCCGCAGGCAAAAATCAGCGAGGATGTGATGATCGTTCCCGGAACGGACGGAAATAAAATGAGCAAATCAAGAAATAATTTCATCAATATATTTCTGCCCGAAAAAGAGCTGAAAAAACAGGTGATGTCAATTCAGACCGACAGCACACCGCTTGAAGACCCGAAAGATCCCGAAACCGACAATGTGTTTGCGCTTTACAAACTGGTTGCAGAACCGGCTCAGGTTGAAGAAATGAGGAAGAATTATCTGAAAGGCGGTTACGGATACGGTCATGCAAAAACTGCGCTGTTTGAAGTGCTGCTTGAGAATTATTCGGATGCAAGAAAAAAGTTTGACGAACTGCTGCTCGACAAAACCGTTTTGGACAATTATCTCGAAATTGGTGCGCAACGCGCCGCAGATGTGGGCAATGATGTGCTCAAAAGAGTCAGAAAAAAACTGGGTCTGAAAACCAGATAGAAAATGAAAACCATCCAAATCAAGGCGGATCAGTTTTTTGAAATGCTCAAAAACAACGGTGTTTCCATGTGGGATCTGTTCAGAAATATGATTGACGGAGATGAAAAACAGCTGTTGTTTCTGGACAAAGACGAAAAAATCATTGCCGAATACATCCTTCCAAAAACGGTTGAAGAACTGGATGATGATCTTGAAACATTTAAAAAGACAATCAGTTCGAAAGTGAATTTGAATTGATTTTACGATTTTTTCTCACAGATGACACAGAAATCCACAGATAAGAGTCATGTAGAAATTAATTTAAAGACATGAACTTTCCTGATTAGTGTTGATCATTTTTGACTTCCATCATCCCGCAATAGACGTGAGAAATTATACTTTGAGATGTGAGACTTTTTGAATGTATATTTTATAATGTAAAAAAACATCCTAAATCCACTTCCATCATATTCAGCATGAACATCCCACACTTCGTGTCCGACATCCAACATCAAAGCAGCTCAATATTATTCCGGTTCAGTCTGATTTTGCCTTCGTTTTCCATCACTTTGAGCAGTCTTGAAATCACCACCCGCGAACTGTTCAGTTCATAAGCGATTTCCTGATGGGTCTGGTTGATGATTTTTGATTTGTTGATTTTTGATTTTTCGTTCAGATAATTTTCCAACCGCTCGTCCATGTGTTTGAATGCAATGTTGTCGATGGTCGAAAGCAGCTCATTGAAACGGCTGTTGTAAGACTGAAGAACAAATGCACGCCAACTTTTGTATTTTCCCATCCAGTCTTCCATTTTCCCGATCGGAATCAGGATTGCGCTTCCTTTGTTTTCCGCAATTGCACGAATCTCGCTTCGTTTGTCGTCCACGCAGCAGGCCATTGTCATCGCGCAGGTATCTCCTTTTTCGAGAAAATAGAGCAGCAGTTCACCTTCGTCAAAATCTTCTCTCATGATTTTGATCGCACCTTTGAGCAGCAGCGGAATTCCTTTTATATAACGGCCGAAATCAATCAGCACATCATTCTCTTCAAATTCAATCAGCTGTCCGGCCTCAGAGATTTCATCGATCAGCTCTTTTTCAAATATACCGCCGTAAACTTCAGAAAGCATTTTTTTCAATTCCATAATCATCATTACAATCAATAAAAATACAAAATATTCGCTTCAAAAAAAATGAGGACTCCGTTTTAGAAAGCCCTCATTCAATTTATTTTAAAAAACTGATTTTCTAAAATCAGAACTCCATATTCACATTCAGTTTTGAAGCGATCAGACCGGTGATTCTTGCCTTGATCTGAGGAATCTGAACATGTTCAAGCACTTCGGCAGCAAATGCATACAGCAGCAGTGCTTTTGCTTCTGCTTTCGGAATTCCTCTCTGCTGAAGATAAAACATTGCATCTTTATCGAGCTGGCCGACTGTACAGCCGTGCGAACATTTCACATCGTCCGCAAAAATTTCAAGCTGCGGTTTGGTGTCGATCTCTGCTTTGTCGCTCAGCAGCACATTGTTGTTTTGCTGAAATGAATTCAGTTTCTGAGCGTCTTTGTGCACATAGATTTTTCCGTTGAAAACACCGTGCGCATTGTCGTCATAAATTCCCTTGTAAAGTTCGTGACTGTCGCAATGCGGTGCATTGTGCTCGACCAGCGTGTGATGATCCACATGCTGATCACCTGAAATAATGGTGATTCCGTTCAAAATCGAGTTGCTGTTTTCAGCGTTTTGAACAAAATTCAGATTGTTTCGGGTCAACTTTCCGCCAAACGAAAAAGTATGAACAGAAGCCACACTGTCTCTTTCCTGCGAAATGTAGGTATTGTCGATCAGCGAAGCTTCGGTGGTATCATTCTGGATTTTGTAATAATCCAATTCAGAATTTTTTCCAACCGAAATTTCGGTTACCGAATTGGTCAGATTCGCTTTGCTGTTCAGCGTCTGATGTCTTTCAATGATCTGCGCATGCGAATTGCTGCCGATCACAATCAGATTTCTCGGATGATACATCACTTCTTCTTCCTTTGCGGTCGAAAAGAACATCAGCTGTATCGGTTTTGAAAGTATGGTTTTGTCGGGTACATAGATATAGGCGCCGTCGTTTGAAAACGCTGTGTTGAGCGCAGTAAAACTTTCATCTTTCGGTGCGATTTTGTTGTAAAAATTCTCAATCACCGGCTGATGAACCATTTTTTCCATCGCGCAGGATAGCACACAAATATCTGCTTCTTCGTGTGTACTCGACGACAGAAAGCTGTTGTACACTCCGTTGATAAACACGATGTTGTACGAATCGATATTGTTTACAAAGTATTTTTCCAATTCTTTTGCACCCACCTGAGCTTCAGAAGGTTCGGGAAAAAGTTTGTAATCTGATTTCAAAAGCGGTGCAAGATTGGTAAAACGCCATTCTTCGTCTTTCCTCTTTGGAAATCCGACTTTGTCAAATGTCTCAATCGCCTGCTCACGCACACCGTTCATCCATTTGACTTTTGAATATTTTTCTTTCAGCACCAGATGTCTGGCCACCAAATTATCTTTTAATTCATTCATTTTTCAAATTTTAAAAATTACACACCGGCTGCTTCTTCAATCACCCAGTCGTAACCTCTTTCTTCAAGTTCGAGCGCCAGTTCTTTTCCGCCCGATTTTATGATTTTACCGTCATAAAGCACATGCACATAATCCGGAACGATGTATTCGAGAAGACGCTGATAGTGGGTAATCACCAGCACTGCATTGTCGTCTCTTTTGAATTCGTTCACACCATCCGCAACGATTCTCAGTGCGTCAATGTCAAGACCCGAGTCGGTTTCGTCAAGGATGGCGAGTTTCGGATTCAGCATCAGCATCTGGAAGATTTCGTTTCTTTTCTTTTCACCGCCCGAAAAACCTTCGTTGAGCGAACGGTTCAGAAATTCTTTTCTGATATTGAGTTTGTCTGCATTTTCACGAACTTTTTTCAGCATTTCTGCTCCTTTCATTTCGTCTTCGCCTCTTGACTTCCTGCCTTCGTTGATTGCATTTCTGATAAAGTTGGTCACCGAAACACCCGGAATTTCAACCGGATACTGGAATGACAAAAAGATGCCTTTCTGTGCTCTTTCATAAGCTTCCATATCGAGCAGATCCTCGCCGTAAAACTCGATTTCACCTTCGGTTACTTCATAATCTTCTTTTCCGGCAACCACTGCAGAAAGTGTTGATTTGCCCGAACCGTTCGGACCCATGATCGCATGAATCTCACCCGGTTTGATTTCCAAATCCACACCTTTCAGTATCTCTGTTCCGTCTTCTATCTGAGCGTGTAAGTTTTTAACTTTTAACATGTCTTATTTATTTTTGGTTTTGGGTTCTGACGATTAATTTTCGAAGAACCCGTTTTGAGTTTTATTTTTTTAATTTTAATTATCCGACCGATCCTTCGAGTGAAACTTCCAGAAGTTTTTTGGCTTCAACTGCAAATTCCATCGGCAGTTTGTCCAAGACTTCACGGCTGAATCCGTTTACGATCAGCGCAACTGCTTTTTCCGGCGGAATTCCTCTCTGTGCGCAATAGAACATCTGGTCTTCACCGATTTTTGATGCGGTCGCTTCGTGTTCAACCTGTGCGGTCACATTTTTCACATCGATGTATGGGAAAGTATGTGCACCGCATTCGTTGCCCATCAGCAGTGAATCGCACTGTGAAAAGTTTCTTGCGCCTTCTGCTCTCGATCCGACTTTCACCAGTCCTCTGTATGAGTTTTGTGATTTTCCTGCAGAGATTCCTTTTGATATAATGGTAGAACGTGTGTTTTTTCCAATATGTGTCATTTTGGTTCCGGTGTCCGCCTGCTGATGTCCGTTGGTAACCGCAACCGAATAAAATTCACCGATTGAATTGTCTCCTTTCAAAATACAGCTTGGATATTTCCATGTGATTGCAGATCCGGTTTCAACCTGAGTCCATGAGATTTTTGCATTTTTCTCAGCAATCCCTCTTTTGGTTACAAAGTTGAAAACTCCGCCCACACCGTTTGCATCACCGGGATACCAGTTTTGAACGGTAGAATATTTGATTTCGGCTCCTTCCATCGCAATCAGTTCGACCACAGCGGCATGCAGCTGGTTTTCATCTCTTGTCGGTGCAGTACAGCCTTCCAGATAAGAAGCATAACCGCCTTCGTCAACCACCAGCAAAGTTCTTTCAAACTGACCCGAACCCTGTTTATTCATTCTGAAATAAGTCGAAAGTTCCATCGGACAGCGGACTCCTTTTGGAATGTAGCAGAATGATCCGTCCGAAAATACGGCTGAATTCAGCGCTGCATAAAAATTATCTGTTCTCGGAACCACTTTCCCGATGTATTTTCTAACCAGATCGGGATGCTTCTGTATCGCTTCGCTGATTGACATAAAGATGATGCCCAAATCAGACAGCGTGTCCTGAAAAGTGGTTTTGACCGAAACACTGTCGATCACCACATCCATTGCCACACCCGACAGACGTTTTTGTTCTTCGATTGAAATTCCAAGTTTGTCAAATGTTTTTTTCAATTCGGGATCGATCTCGTCCAGACTGTTCAGCTGAGGTTTTTTCTTTGGCGCTGCATAATAAGTGATATCCTGAAAATCAGGTTTTTTGTATTTCACATTTGCCCAGCTGGGTTCATCACCCATTTCCTGCCAGATTTTGAACGCTTCAAGTCTCCATTGGGTCATCCAATCGGGCTCGTTTTTTCGTTCAGAAATCATTCTGACGATGTCCTCGTTCAATCCTTTCGGAAAATCCTCATATTCGATATCGGTCGTAAAACCGAATTCGTATTCTTTGTTGGCAGCAAGATTTTGTCTCAAATCTTCTTCCGTATATTTCTCTTTGCTCATTTTAATAGTTTGTATAATTAAATTTGAAATCAACCGGACCGACCTTTTCAGCTCTGATTCCCAGAAAATTAAATTCCTGAATCCGCATGTCCTTGTTGAGTTTCAAAATATATTGTTCTTTACCGTTGTTCAGTATCGAATATTCCTGTTCTTTGTTTTTCTTAATTTCAAGTGTCTGATCTTTCATCAGAATCAGTTTTCCGTTTTTGTCTTCATTCATTGTGTATTCGTCGATCGAAAGCGGAAATTCAAGATTCAGATTGCTGAAACAGACTTTATTGATCTGTTTTCCTTTGTAGGTGGTCAGTCTGCATTTTCCGTCAAAACTGTCATTCAAAACCAGACTTCCATTCATATAACTTCTTTTGGACAGCACTTTTCCGTTCAGACTGTACACATCCAGCATATCACGAAAATCATGAACGATCATTTTTCCTTCGGCATAATAAAACTGATTGACTTCTTTCACTGCTTTTCCTTTCTCTGTTTTTGAAATCGTCTCTTCTTCAAGCAGTCCGTCTCGGTATTTGTAATCGACGGTCATCGGTTTCCCGAAAAATGATTCAAGCACCTTCATTTGGGTCAGTTTTCCATCTTTGTCATAATAAAGTTCCATCACCGGAACTGTTTTTCCGTCCGAAGGTGTTGCCGAAACTTTTATTGATTTTACAGATTTCAAATTGATCGGAACTGCACTCACCAGCTGTTTCAGACCAAAATTTCCGAAGAAAAAGTTTTGGGTATAGATTTGATTATACACTGCAGAATTTTCATCGGGCGAAAACACTTTGAGTTTTGCCTCATCAACCTTTGACTGTCCCAACAGGCAGCCGGAAAGGATTAACACAAAAAATTTTATACAGTTCAATTCAGTTCAATTTTAATTGAAAGACTGCGTTTCTTTCCGCAGCTGTTCAGATTTTCAGTCTGGTTTGGAAGCCGTTCTTCTCCTTCAAATTCCTGACATCTTCATTCAGTCTGAATCTCTGATTATTTAGATTTATTCTAAAATGCAAAGATACAAAGCTAATTCAAAATACAAATAATTTAAATCATAGATAATTGCGATTGCGGTATAAGGAATTTTATGTGCTCAGGGTGAGTTTCAATAAGAGTGAAATAAAGTTACAGTTCAGGTCAATTTTTCAAAAATCGTTTGTAATATAATTTCCCGTTCTGATCTGAAAAACGGACGATATAATTTCCGTCCGCCAGTCTGCTGATATCGATTGCATCTGCTTCCGGAATTGATTTTATAACTTTTCCGTTCATATCAATAATTGAAATCTCAAAAACCTTTTTGCCAAATTGAAGGAAATCCCGTGCCGGATTCGGATAAACTTTCAACTGCTGAAAATCTATATCATTCACTCCGATTGCAGCTCCCCAAACATAAAAAGAAACATATTCAGATTCAACTCCGCCCTCATAAACTGCTGCGACATATCCGGTGAATTCTTCACCAAGATAACCATCAATAAAATCACAGTCATCATATTCTCCAAATTCCGGAGTGCAAAACATACCGGTTTCGGTCTGAAATTTATACAATTCATCTTCCCGATAAATATTGTAACCGATCAGTTCGTCATGCGGCTGTTCGGGTTCGTCCCAATAGAGTGAAAAAATATTATAGGGTTCCGAATAACCCTGACTCCACTCCAGATTCTGAACCGGATTGATTTGACAGATTGCGAAATTGAAAATCAGACAAATAAACAGCAGACTGAAAGAAGTTTTCATAATTATAAATTTGGAAGAGAGTATAAAATTAATGATTTTCAATTTATTTGTTGGAAATGATTTGATTTTTTTAATCGAATTGAAAGCGCTTCTTTGCTGTGTAACATATATTACTGTCCATGACTTTTTGCTGAGCTAATTTTGCATCTGAAAAATTATAATCATCAGATGAAAAAGACGTTAACTGTTTTATTATCAATATTTGCAGCATCGGTTTTTGCACAGGACACCATCCGAATTTCAGGTTCCGAAATCGACCGGAAATCGCTTGACAAAAATCTTCAGCTTCAGCTGGCTCAAAAGGAAATTGAACTTTCAGAAGCCGAACTGCTGATCACCCGTGCCATGTATCTGCCCGATATCACCGCTTCCTACACCGTGATGAACACCAACAGTCCGCTGAATGCTTTTGGGTTTAAACTCAATCAGTCACGGATTGCGATGGAAGATTTCAATCCGGAAATATTGAACGATCCGAAAAGCATTACCGACTTCGGACCAAAAATCGAAATTCAGCAGCCGATTGTCAATCTGGATATGGTTTATCAGAAAAAAGCGGGCAGCGTAACAACCGAAGTGCTCAAAATCAAACAGCAGCGAACCGAAGAATATCTGCGTTTTGAACTCAGCAAAGGCTATTATATGCTTCAGCTGGCTTACAAAGTTTTGAATACGCTTGAAGATGCAAAAAGCACAACGCTCGCCAACAAAAAGGTGATCGACAATTATTATGCTAACGGTCTGGTTCAGAAATCAGATGTGCTTTATATGGAAGTTCGGGTCAGCGAGATTGATTCACAGATTCAGTTTGCAAAATCAAATATTCAAAATGCATCCGATTATCTGTTTTTGCTGCTCAATGAAGACAGCGACGGAAAGATTTTCAAACCGACCGAAGAATTGTCGTATGGTGAAATCATTTCGGAAAATAATTTTGAACTCAACCCAAACCGTAAAGATCTTCAGGCTTATCAGAAATCGCTTGAAGCTTACGAATGGATGATCAAATCTTCAAAATCAAAATTTCTTCCCAGACTGAATGCTTTTGGAAGTTTTGAACTGCACGACAATAAATTCACCGAATTTGACGGAAAAGGATATCTGATCGGTCTTCAATTATCATGGAATTTCTTTGACGGACTGAAATCAAAAAGCGAACAAATCGCATACAAAGCAGATTACAATCGTGCAAAAGCAGAAATCGACCAGTACACCCAACAAAGCAGTTTGGAGCTGAAGAAGGCATATCGTCAGATTCAGGATGCGGATAAAAAAGTGGAACTGACCGAATCTGCATGGAATCAGAGCAAAGAGGCTTATCGAATCAGAAAAAACAGATATGATCAGGGATTGGAAAAATCAGCAGATCTGCTGACTGCCGAAACCCTGATGGCACAAAAAGAACTCGAATACCAGCAATCGATTTTTGAATACAATACGGCGGTTGCCTATTTCAAATTTTTAAAAGATTAAAAAAACACACACCACATAAAAACAACAGCGATGAAAAAAATATTATCCGGCACAGCAATTATTTTTGGACTGACTTTATTGTCGAACTGTTCTTCGTCCGAAAACAAAAAAGCGGAATTCAGCGGAGAAGCGGTAAGCGTTACACTCGCCAAAACCGATGAAGCACAGGGCGGTTCTTCTGCAACTGCAAGCGGAAAACTGGTTTCAAAAAATTCGGTCAATGTTTCGACCCGAATGATGGGTTACATCACTTCAATGCCCGTTCAGGTCGGTCAAAATGTAAAAGCCGGACAGCAGCTGGTGACGATCAACAGCTCTGATCTTCAGGCAAAAGGAGGTCAGGCGGATGCACAAATCATGCAGGCACAGGCGGCTTATGATGCAGCAAAAAAAGATTATGAAAGATTCCTGAATCTGTTCAATTCACAGAGCGCATCCCAAAAAGAACTCGACGATATGAAAGCCCGTTTCGACATGGCTGCAGCCGGACTGAACGCTGCAAAACAGATGAAAAGAGAAGTCAATGCACAATACAGTTACACCAATATCACAGCGCCGGTTTCGGGTGTGGTGACTGCGAAATTTGCAGAACAGGGCGATCTTGCAAATCCGGGTATGCCGCTGCTGACCATAGAATCGCCGTCGGTACTGCAGGCTCAGGTTCTGGTTTCCGAAAACAATATCGCTCAGATCAAAACCGGAATGGATGTAAAAGTTTTGATCAAATCTTCATCAAAAGAAGTCAGCGGAAAAGTGGCTGAAATCAGCCAGTCGTCTGCAAATACAGGCGGTCAGTATATGGTCAAAATCAATGTGCCCGATACAAAGGAACTGTTGCCCGGAATGTTTGTCAATGTGAGTTTTCCGTTTGAGAACAAAGGAGCTTCTGCAGATGAGGCGATGAGCATTATGATTCCAAAAACGGCTTTGGTCAAAAAAGGACAGCTGACCGGAGTTTATACCGTCAGTTCAGAAAATACGGCTGTATTGAGATGGCTGAAATTAGGTAAAGAAACCGCCGATGAAGTGGAAGTGCTTTCGGGTCTGAGTGCGGGTGAAACCTATGTGCTGAAGGCAGAAGGAAGATTGTATAACGGCGCATCGCTGAATGTAAAATAAGTATTTGATCAGCCAAAAAATCAGAAGAAAATGGAAAAAGGAATAGCAGGAAGAATCGCGGAATTATTTCTCAACTCAAAACTCACCATCTTATTGATGATGGGTCTGATGATCATTGGTGTCTACAGTTCGTCGCTGATTCCGAGAGAGGAAGAACCCCAGATCATCATCCCGATGGCGGACGTCATGGTCGGCTATCCGGGTGCAAATCCTGCCGAAGTTGAAAGCAGAGTGGTGAAACCGCTTGAAAAAATATTGTCAAACATCAAAGGTGTCGAACATCTTCATTCGGTTGCGATGAACGGTCAGGCGATGATTATTGTCCAATTTTTTGTGGGTGAAGATACCGAACGTTCGTATGTGAAATTGTACGACGAACTGATGAAACATCCCGATTTGTTTCCGTTCGGAGTTTATCCGCCGGTTGTAAAAACCCGTTCGATCGACGATGTGCCGATGATGGCGCTCACGCTGTGGAGTGATGATTACGATGATTATCAGCTGAGACAGATCGGTGAGGAAGTTTCTTCTGAAATTAAAAAAATAGCAGATGTTTCTGCAATCAATGTTACCGGCGGACGGCCGAGACAGCTGAAAGTCATACTCGACAAAGATAAAATGGCAGAATCAAATGTGGATGCATTGGGCATCATGCAAATGATTCAGGCGAGCAACAACAGTTCTCAATCCGGAAGTTTTGACAAAGGAGATACAGAATTTCTGCTGACCACCGGCCAGTTTCTGAGCACTGCCGAAGATGTTGAAAATCTGGTGATCGGAACTTCCCAAAATATGCCGGTCTATCTGAAACAGGTCGCAACAGTAGAGGACGGACCTTCTTCGCCGAGGAATTATGTCAACTTCGGATTTGGAAATGCAACCGAAGAAGGAAAGAATTTCAATTCCGAATACAATGCCGTCACGCTTTCAATTTCAAAAGTGAAAGGTGCAGATGCGATGCATATTGCAGATAAAATCATTAAGAAAACAGACGAACTGAAAACCGATCTGATTCCAAACGATGTAAAAGTTGAAGTGACCCGAAATTATGGTGAAACTGCTTCTCACAAAGTGTCAGAACTGCTGCTTCATTTGGGAATTGCAATCATTGCGGTTACGCTGCTTGTGATGCTCGCAATGGGCTGGAGAGGCGGTCTGGTCGTATTCTTTTCGGTTCCGCTGACCTTTGCACTGACGCTTTTCAGTTATTATATTTTGGGTTATACGCTGAACCGGATCACGCTTTTCGCACTGGTTTTTGTGGTCGGAATTGTGGTGGATGACAGTATTATCATCGCCGAAAATATGCACCGGCATTTCAAAATGAAAAAATTGCCGTTCCGTCAGGCTGCGATTTATGCAATCAACGAAGTCGGCAACCCGACGATTCTGGCAACTTTCACCGTGATTGCTGCAATTCTTCCAATGGCTTTTGTTTCGGGAATGATGGGACCATACATGAGTCCGATGCCGATCGGCGCTTCGATTGCGATGCTGCTTTCATTGTTTATCGCATTGACCGTGACGCCTTATCTGGGTTATCATCTGCTGATTGAAAAAGACAAACAGCAGGACAAAGAATCAAAAGGACTGGAGACCACAACGATTTATAAAATTTACAAAAAACTCCAGTTGCCGCTTTTGAACAGCAAAGGAAAAAGATGGACGGTTTTGGGTGTAACTTCGGTTTTACTTTTGATTTCTGTGATGGCATTTTTCACCAAATGGGTGGCTGTAAAAATGCTTCCGTTTGACAATAAAAATGAAATTCAGGTGGTGATCGACATGCCCGAAGGAACCACTTTGGAGAGAACTGCTGCTGTGACTCAGGACATAGCGCAGTATCTGAAAACCGTTCCCGAAGTGGTGAATTATCAGTCATATATCGGATCGTCGGCGCCGATTACTTTCAACGGTCTGGTTCGTCATTATGATATGAGAGGAGCGAGCAATACTGCCGATATTCAGGTGAATCTGATGGGCAAGGATGACCGAAAAATGCAGAGTCATGACATTGCGAAAAAGATTCGTCCCGGAATTCAGGAGATTGCAGAAAAATACAATGCAAATGTAAAAGTGGTTGAAGTTCCGCCCGGGCCGCCTGTGCTGTCAACCATAGTGGCAGAGGTTTACGGACCGGATTATGATGAGCAGATCAAAATTGCAAGACAGGTCGAACAGATTCTGCACGATACAGATGATGTGGTGGATATCGACACTCGGATTGAAGATCCGCAGCTGGAATACAAACTTGAATTTGACAAAGAAAAAGCAATGCTCAACGGTGTTGCACCCGCACAAATCACAGGAAATCTGACTTATCTGATGGGTGAACATCCGATCGGGAATCTGTATGACGAAGCTTCAAATCAGCCGATTGATATCGTGATGAAACTCAGCGATGCAGACAAAACTTCGATTGAGGACATCACCAATATGAAGGTGAAAGGTCAGATGGGAATGGTTCCGGTCAGCGATCTGGTCAAAGTCAGACAGGATGAACTCCAGAAATCGATTTACAGAAAAGACCAGCAGAGAGTGGTTTATGTGCTTGCCGATATGGCGGGCGATTTGGAAAGTCCGGCTTATGCGATTTTGGGAATGGATGAAAAATTGCAGAAAATGCAGATTCCGACCGGTTACAAAGTGGAAGAACTCTATATGGGTCAGCCCGAAAGCGAAGAGAATTTCACCGTCAAATGGGACGGTGAATGGCAGATCACTTTGGAAGTGTTCAGAGATTTGGGAATTGCATTTATGGTCGTAATGGTCATCATTTATATGCTGATTGTCGGCTGGTTCCAGGATTTCAAAACGCCGTTTGTGATGATGGTGGCGATTCCGCTTTCATTGATTGGAATTGTGCTCGGACACTGGATGCTGGGAGCCTATTTTACCGCAACTTCATTTATCGGAATGATTGCGTTAGCCGGAATTATGGTTCGGAACTCGGTATTGTTAATCGACTTTATCGAAATCAGACTGAGACAGGGCGAACCGATTAAACAGGCGATTATCGAAGCAGGAGCAGTTCGTACCACACCAATTCTGTTGACAACGGGAGCAGTGGTAATCGGTGCCGCCATTATATTATTCGACCCGATTTTTCAGGGATTGGCGATTTCACTTGTATTTGGAGCGATAACTTCGACTTTCCTGACTTTATTAGTCGTGCCGGTGGTTTATTATATGACTGAGCGGAAGAAATGGAGGAAATAGACATTAGACCTAAAGACTTTAGACACAAGACAAAAGTGAAAAAAGTCGGATTAAAATCAAAAACGAAAGAAAATGAAATTACTATTGGTTACCTGCATTCAGGAATACGAAAAAGAAGTGAAAGATATCCTTAAACACGCCGGTGTAAAATCCTTTTCATGGCAATCGGTTAAAGGATACAGCAACGGATCAGATAAAAACGCATGGTTTATTTCAGAAGAAATTCCGACTGAATCACTGCTTTTTACTGTTTTTATTGAAAATCAGTGTATGGATGAGTTATTTGAAAGGTTTAATCATTTCAACGATAACCAGGCGGTGAATACAAAAATTCATGTAGCCTGTCTGGATGTGAATCATTCGATTTGAGTTTAATTGTACAATGTACCAAGTACAAAGTACCAAGTACAATGAACTTTTCTAAATAGGGTTGACCTTTTAGGTTAATAATTAAATATAGATATGCCCGGAAAAGACGGAGCGAGGTGATAAAAGAGATGAGAATTAATTGAATCGAGTAGATCGTTAAAAAAAGAACCCTGAAGGGGTTCAATATAAATAACCCCGGGCAAGGCTTAGCCGCAGCCCGGGGAAAAGAGATAAAGTAAGTAGATTTTGGCGTGCGTTTTTGGAACAAAAACCATGACAAAATCAAATGTAAAAAATCAAAAAATAACAAATTATGTACAATAAAATCGCACATGCATTTGCAGGAACTTTAATCTTAACCAGCCTGCTTTTGACTTACTTCACAGACAACAAAAACTGGCTTTGGATAGCCGCTTTTGTCGGAACCAACTTATTGCAAAACTCAATCACTAACTGGTGTTTGCTGCATCAGATTTTAAAGAAACTGGGCGTGAAGGATGAGGGTTCGAGTTGTTCTGTTTGATGATTAGTAAGGGAAACGAGATTCTTTTGAAAATGTAGAATAAGCCTCGTTTTTCAGCATTTCTTGAAAATCCGCCCGGACAAATATTGGTCAGATTTTGTTTTGGCAAAGATGAAGAAACTGTGGAATAAGCGACTGATAATCAGATGAAGTTGGTATGAGGGTTTTTCGCAAGTGAGGCTTTATGGTTCGTAATAAGAATAAATTTTAATGCCTAAAACTCATTATCAGAGGATACCCTGCTTCTTTTTGGTTTAATATGGGTTGAAAACAGATGTAATTCAGGTATTTCTCAACAAATTTTCTGAATTGAAGTAATCCATATAAAAATGTCCAAAATCAATGTCGATTTAAATTTTCATTATTATTCAAAGTGTCTCATCACCTAAACGCCCGAATATTTGTATAAAAATAATATCTCGCCGTATGGGTTTCGGGCTTGTTGACATCCAGTTCATACCACGGATTTAAAGTTTTATTTTCAGGGTTATTGATGATATGAATCGATTGGGCGGGTGTATAACCTTCCGCCAATAAATAAACCGATTTTCCGGCCGAATTTTTTGCGTGTCCCACAATCACCACAACATGTCCGGGACTGCCCGGTGTAATAAGAATGTCGCCTGCTTTGATGTCTTCATTTCTTTGAACCGGGATGGTTTCTCTGTTCAGTGAAATCGTTCCGGCATACATAAAAATAATGTCGAGGTATTTTCTAAAAGCTTCATAACTGTCGTTAAATCCGGCAGATTGAACAAAATTCACTGTATTGTCATTAATCAACTGCGGACGAATTCCATTTTTGTACTGATTCCAGCTAAAAGTGTCACCGTTAGTAAATTGATAACTGATTTCATCAAACTTATTTTGTTGGTACAAATATTCCGCATTGAGCCGGATAACCGCATCCGCACATTGTTGTAAATCTTTGTTGCCAATGTCATAATCCAGAACCGCAATATGGTTTGACTGATTCGCAATCGGTTGTCCGGTATAACTCAGTATCGGGCTGCCATCTTCTTTCAACGGAGCGTTTTGGAGATATTCTCCAAATGAATTTTGTGGTTCTGTTATCCATTGATAACCTTTTGGAGGAGAAACTCGCTGTTTGATGGTTTGCGCATTGGGATTGATGGTAACCGCAATCCCGGGAGAGCCTTGGGCTTCGTGTTTTGTTTTCGATTCTTTACAGCCTGTTATTAAGAAAGAAAATAATAAAATTATTATTAAAAATGCAGGGTGATGGATTGGTGCTCTTTTCATTTTACAAGATTTTATCAATTTTTTCAGAATGTATCAATTGAAGTTTCGGATGGTTTATGTTCCTTGATTTGTTAAATTTATTCATGAGATTAAAAACGTTTCAAAATGACAGGTCAATCAATCTTATCTTCAAATTTTGAGCGAGTTACACAAAACATTTTTAATCATCACTATTGGAAGATTGGAAAAAATTTTGTAGGTTAAGTTTTGATTTAAAGAATTTTACGGCTTTTTATGTTTTTTGTAAAGAAATAAGTCTGCATTGCGCATAAGGACACAGCTTCGAACTGTATTTGTTGAGGGATTAATAAGGATTTTGGCAACACCGGTCAGGCAACGAATTTTCTTTTCATTTTTCTTACTTTTGTTACTCCAATTCTGAATGAAAAATGAAAAATGAATTGCTTTCCCGGGTTTATCAACATCCGCTAATCAATTCTGAAGGACTTGAGAAAATCATTACTGCCCATCAGAAAATCGAATTGAAGAAAGGAGATTTTGTACTGAAAGAAGGTAAAATCGCCAATGAATATCTGATTTTGGAAAGCGGTTTAATTCGTTCGTTTGCCCTTGATTACAAGGGGAATAACATCACCACCGACTTTTTCTGTCCACAGGATGTGGTGATTGAGGTTTTGTCTCTGTTCAACCGGTTCCCGACCAAAGAAAACATACAGACTCTGACTGATTGTGTTTGCTGGAAAATAGATTTTGATATTTTTCAGGAGCTTTTTCAAACCGTTCCCGGATTTCCCGAATGGGGCCGTTTGTGGATGACCGGCCGGCTGTTTCATTTCAAACAAAGATCGGTGGAAATGGTCACTGTTTCCGCCAAAGAACGGTACCTGAAACTCCTTCGGGAAAAACCGGAAGTCGTCCGGCAGTCACCGCTCAAATACATTGCGACCTATTTGGGAATGACCGATACTTCATTCAGTAGAATCAGAAAAGAGTTGTAAATTCATTTCTTGTCCTATGGCAAGTTGAAATTGAATCAGTTGTCATAGTTTTGATCAATTCAAATCAAAATTAAACGAAATGAAACTCACAGCCAAAGCAAGTTTGCAAATCCAAAAGCCGGTTGAAGAAGTTTTTGAAGCCATTGTAAACCCTGAAATCATGTCGAAATATTTTATTTCGGAAAGCAGTGGACGGATGGAATCCGGAAAAGAACTTTTATGGGAATTTGGAGATTTTCCGGGTAAATTTCCGGTGAAGGTAACAGAAGTCCGGCCCAATTCTTCTGTTTCATTTGTTTGGGACGATGAAACGATTGTCAGGATAATTTTGGAAGAACAAACCGACAAAATTACAGTGGTAAAAATTACCGAAGGCGAAAAGGAACTCAACGAAAAGAATCTTGAATGGTGTTTAAGCAATACATTTGGTTGGACAAATTTCCTCGATTGTATGAAAGCCTGTTTGGAATACGGAATCAATCTTCGCAAAGGTGCTTTTGATTTTATGAGGCAATAATTTCTTGAAAACCCGAAAAACACCCGACGTTGATTAAATTTTTAATTTCATTCAAAATCTGATTTAAAATTGCTCATTATGAAAAGAAGAATTGGGTTAATTTTGATGTTCGCCGGGACATTTTGTCTTTGTTTCACATTTAAAACCTACATAAACAAAGAACAAAATAAAATGAAAAGAGTAACGGGAATCGGAGGAATATTCTTCAAAAGCAGGAATCCGGAAAAAATGACGGAATGGTATCATAAACATCTCGGACTGGAAACAAATCTGTACGGAGCCACATTTGAATGGTATGAAAAACCCGACAGTTCGGTCATGGCGCAAACCCAGTGGACACCTTTTGCCGAATCGTCAAAATATTTTGAAAAGGATTATATGATCAATTATCTTGTTGAAAATCCGGAAGCGCTCGTTGAGGAATTAAAAAAGGAAGGTGTGACAGTGGTGGACGAAATTGAAAGTTATGATTATGGCAAATTTGTTCATATTCCGGATGGGGAAGGAAATAAAGTCCAGCTTTGGGAACCTGTTGACTGAAAGCCTGAGGGTCAGTTGAAAAAAATGAATTCATCAATATGAAAAACACCGGATTCATCGCCCTGCTTCGCGGAATCAATGTCGGAGGGCATCATAAAGTACCGATGGCTGAACTTCGTCAGACGATGGAAAAAATGGGTTTTGCCAAAGTTTCAACTTTGTTGAATTCAGGAAATATCATTTTTGAAGCGAAAGAAAATGAAGGGTCGGAATCCGAAATTGAACACCGGCTCGAACAGACCTTTGGATTTGAGATTCCGGTGATGCTCAGGAAATTTGATGAAATTCAACAAATGGTGCAAAACAACCCTTTTGAACAATTTGAGACGGATGATAACACCAAATACTATGTCAGTTTCCTGAAAAATGAACCCGAAAATAAAATTGATTTACCATTCTTATCCGAAGATAAATCCTTTAGAATGATTGAAATAAAAGACAAAACGGTTTTCAGTATTCTGGATTTTTCAAAAGGAAGCACCGTCAATGGAATGGATGTGCTGCAATCGTTTTTCGGAAAAGATGTGACCACGAGGAATTGGAACACCATCGTCAAATGCAGCAAAAAATGAATATTGAAATTAAAAACAAACGATAAACCGTTAGAAACAAAATAATTATGGAATTAAAACAAAATTTAGTGTGCTGGTTTGAAATCTATGTCAATGACATGGAAAGAGCCAAAAAATTTTACGGCAGAGTGTTGAATCTGGAACTCATGGATGCGCCGGAAATGGAAGGAATGCCTGATATGCAAATGGCGTTTTTTCCTTGGGTGGATGCTTCTCCCAATGCCGGCGGTGCTTTGGTAAAAATGAATGATATGCCGGCCGGAGCAGGCGGAACCATGATTTATTTTCAGTGCGATGATTGTTCGGTTGAAGAAAGCCGTGTGGAATCAGCGGGCGGAAATGTTGTTCAACCGAAAATGTCGCTTGGAGAACACGGATTTTGTTCAATGTGCATGGATTCCGAAGGAAATATATTTGGGCTTCATTCACAATAATAAAATTATAATACTGGGAACCCCGTTGCACTTAAAATTATTAAAAAATGAAAATATTCAAAAAAATCTTAATCATCCTGCTGATCATCATTGCGATTCCTTTGATTGTCGCTTTGTTTGTACCAAGAGAATCTTCAAGTGAGGGTCAGATTGTCGTCAACAAACCCCGACAGGAAGTTTTTGATTACATCAAGTATGTGAAAAATCAGGACAATTTCGGAGTTTGGCAGCTTTCAGACCCTGAAATGAAAGCAACTTCGGAGGGCGAGGACGGTACTGTTGGATTCAAATACAGCTGGGACAGTGAAAAACTGGGCAAAGGCGCGCAGCAAATCACCAAAATTGAGGAAGGCAAAAGCATGGAATCCGATATGTTTTTTTACGATTTTGACGATACGCCGAGCAAAGCTTATTTCAGACTGGAAGAACAATCACCCAACCAAACCCTTGTGAAATGGGGCGTCTCCTGGACAACGCCTTATCCGTGGAATCTGATGAGCCTGTTTTACAGTATGGACAAGGATTTTAACAAAGGTTTGGAAAATCTGAAAGAAATTTTGGAAAAATAATTTCGAAGAAAATTATAAAAAATTAAAAAGGATCAATCTAAATGGCGGGCTCATTAAAACCCCATTTCTGGGACAAAAGATTTGGAGGTGACAAATATATTTACGGTGAACAGCCCAATGAATATCTGAAAGAAAAACTTTCTGAACTCAAAGTGGGAACCATACCTTTTCCGTGTGACGGCGGAGGCAGAAATTCAATTTATGCAGCTTCGATCGGCTGGAAGGTCGATGCTTTTGATATGAGCACTTCGGGCAAAAAGAAAACGATGCTGCTCGCCGAAAAATCTTGTGTGCAATTGAATTATTCGGTTTGTATGCTAGAAGATTTTGAACCGGAAATCAAATACTATGCAATGGCATTGATCTATGCGCATTTTCGGAAAGAATCCGGAAGAGGATATCACCAAAAACTATCTCAATTTCTAAAATCCGGAAGGATTTCCCGAAAAAATACTTAAAGATTTACTGTCCGCTTGGATTCTTACCCAAAGGTTGGATTTATGTTTTTAGCAATCAGGACAATATTTTATACCGAAATTATAATCTTCAACCAACTTAAAGAAATCTGATAGTTCATATTCCTTGAATTGCAAATTTCTTTAAAAGTTACATCAGGAATTGAGTATTCAAAACTGGAACTTTTATGAACTCGAAGCAAAAATAAGATACAAGGCAGAAAAGGCGGGCATTGAACTGATAGTGGATAAAAATTAATTTTGCAGGGTGCTTGTACACCCCGAGAGTGAGGTCTCGATACACTCACCAAATATTTAAAAGCATATACAACGGAGTGGGCTCTTGTTTTGAGAAATCCGACAATCAAAAAAACCTCTCTCACTGCTGATCCATCTGCCTCGTTGAATACAAACCCATCATCCTGAAAAGGTGTTTCACCTCATTCATAAAGGAGGTTTTCCCCTTTTATTTTAGGATGTTTTACGTGATAGCATGAACTGGAAAATTTACTACTCTTGTCCTGAGAATTCAGTTCTGTTTTGATGAACTGTATAACAATTTACCCCAATCACCTCCACCAACCCAAACTGATTTTAAATTGTTACAACTAAATTTTAAAAATTAATTGTCATGAAAAAGACTTTTATTTTCGTATGGGTATTTTTATTAAAACTTATTATTTCATCGGCTCAGGTAGGAATAGGAACAGAATCTCCTCAGGCCATGCTGGATATTGTGGGCGACCTCAGGATTGGAACAGTGGAAACTGTTTCCGGCACAGCCGATTCTGTTTTGGTATTGAATGAGCAGCACATTGTCAGCAAAGCTGCAATATCCGATATAATGCAAAGTAAGCTGATTTCCTATGTGAAAGGTACAGGCGGCGGAACAATTGTTTTGGATGCAGATATTCTGACAGGCTGGAAGATCATTGCTTTCAACAATACCGAATTTGACACGAACGGAGATTATGACAATGTCACCTTCCAATTCACTGCGCCCAGGGATGGTATTTATCAGATCTATGCGCAGTACAGGACCTCATCATTATTGAGTGCCGGCAACCTCGGCATTGGGATTTTCAGACAGACAGGCGAAGAGACACCGGTTTTAATTGCAGAAGAAAGCTATCTTCAAGTGGGTGTGAACCTCGGATTGATAACTATAGAAGTTTCACCTCCTGTCCGAAAGACTCAGACTCTGGCAGCGCTGACTGCAGGAGATAAGATATTTTTTGGCAGCAGAGTCCCCATAGCCAATCTTACACTGCTGGGAGGTCCGGAAAGCTTCTTTACAATACATCAGGTGCATTAAAGGTAATATAATAACCAACCTTGTTTTTTATATGAGGATGTTGTTGTCAGTAACACATCCTCATTTTTTTAATCTTTACAAGGTATATAGCATTTTACTTGATTTATTTTTGTCGCCATAACCTACTACGGTGAGCAATGCAGCCTTTGCTTTCTGCACCGGCTTGATATAACACTGATCTATCCTGATCCGCCGGCCAAACCCGGCTATGCCAAATGGCCGGAAGCCACCAGCAACATCGTTGTCGCCGCAGACGGCAACGGCAAACTGACCGTCACCGGCTCACTGACCTTTACGATAGTGTATGAACCGTGAGGTGGTTTTGTTGTGAGCTATTAATAGAAATGGAATGTTTGATGGCTGCTAATTCTGAAAAGAGTGAAGAGTTCATTTCTTCATTCTGTTGAGTTTGCAATTTGTATAACGAAAATTGAATATTGTCAATAAGAAATATTACGCTAATATTTAGTTTTATGCATTTTTGTTTGTTATAATAAATGAAATAAACAAGGGGTGAAAACCCCTAATTTTTTGGGGATTCTCACCCTTTTTTAGGAAACATGACATTTATCATATTAGAATAACCATAACTAAATTAAATGCTTAATAGGTTTGTTAAATTATTTATAATTAAACCCTCAATATAACGTGTATGGCCCTCTTTATCTATCTGAAATATAATTGATGTTAGTTCTCTGTTTTTGCCTGCAGTTTAATAACTGCCAGATAAATGACAATAGGTATTGGATATCTCAACACAGCCAAAAGGAATATACATCCTGAAAATAATTATGCCGGACGGCACCCATACCCGAAAGATTATCAAAAAATAATGCTATGAAAAAACTCATGCCTTTAGTTACTGTTCTCCTGTTCTCAACGCTTGCGGCACAACTGCCGGGAGGTGTCGCCGGTGAGGATTTATGGTATAAAACCGATGCAACAACGGTATCTGGAAGCCAGTATCATGATTACGGCCCAAATTCGTACCTTATTACTAAGAATGGAGTAATACAGGCTGGTTTATTTAATTTCAACCACAGTCTGAATTTCGGAGGAGGGAATCTGAGCTTTCCTTATTCGGTGGAAGATATGAAAGTGGCAACGATTTTTATGGTTTACACCT
>JACFND010000062.1 GCA_019455045.1 Flavobacteriia bacterium | reverse complement strand
ATTTGTTTTCATATAAATTGACTTTTTCGGTCAACCTATATCAGGGACGTACAATAATTACTAATTACTATTCACTAATCACTTTAAAAACATTCCATGCAAAAACTTCAAATCAAAAATATGGTTTGTCCGCGTTGTGTGATGGCGGTTCAAAATCTGTTTGACAGTCTCGGAATTGATTTTATCGAGGTTCGTCTGGGAGAAGTTTTGCTTGAAAATGATTTAAATCCGAATCAAAAGACCGAAATCCAAAAAGGACTTCAGCAGCTTGGTTTTGAATTGCTTGACGACAAAAATTCAGCATTGATCAATCAGATCAAAACGCTGATCATTGGTCTGATTCAAAATGAAAAAGAACTGAATTTGAATCTGTCTTCATTTCTTTCAAAAAAATTAAACAGAGATTATTCACAGCTCAGCAAATTGTTTTCAACCACCGTCGGTATTACCATTGAGCAGTTTACAATTCTTCAGAAAATTGAAAAAGTAAAAGAACTTTTGATTTATGATGAATTGAGTTTGAAGGAAATCGCATTCAGACTGGGATATGGAAGCACCGCCTATCTTTCTTCACAATTCAAAAAAGTAAGCGGTCTTACGCCGACTGAATTCAAAAAACTGACCGGAATAAAAAGAAAAAGCATTGACGAAATTGGATAACAAATATTGATTATCTTCGTTATTTAAAAAATCAAAAACTTTTCGGTCAAACCCAACAATCACTTATGTACAGCAAACGGCTAAAGCCTTACTTTTATCTGGGCGGTCTCTATCTTTGTGTCTCTCTGCTGCTCAGAGTCGTCTTTATCTTTCATCCGATTACAAAATCTGATTTTTCATTTTTTGAATCGCTAAAGATGCTTTCCATCGGTGTCGTTAATGACATACTGATTTTTATACTGGTCTGCTGTATTTTCACATTATACACACTCTTTTTGTCAGAAAGTAAATTCAAACGGCCCTGGGGAATCATTATTTTCAGTTTGCTTCTTTTGGCCTTTCTATATGCCTATGCCTGGCCAAACAATATTTTTATGCAATACGGCAAATCGGTGCTGAGAATCGTTTATTATTTTCTGGGCATCAAAACGCTGATTTTTGGGCTGATGCTCTTTCTGCCCAAACAAAGGCTGAGAATCAGAGACTTCCTGTATTTCTTTACTTTGTTTTTGTTTGTTGTATCAATTGTTTTGAATTCGGTCAGTGAATATTTCTTTTGGAATGAATTCGGAGTGAGATATAATTTTATAGCTGTCGATTATCTGATTTATACAAATGAAGTGATTGGAAACATCATTGAATCCTATCCGGTGCTGCCACTTTTTTCAGCTATATTCATCATTTCGGGTCTGATTTCTTTTCTGATTTGGAAAAAGACAAGAGACAATCTGAATCCGCTTCCAAATTTTAAACAAAAACTGATACTTCTGGCCATCTATCTGCCCATTTTTGGAATCAGCTTTCTTCTGACAAAACCTGCTGAAAATATTGAAGAAGATAATTTGTTCTCAAATGAAATTCAGGACAATGGGCTTTATAAATTTTATTATGCTTTCAATCACAGTGAGATTGATTTCAACAAATTCTATGAACAGCTGCCAGAAAAAGAAGCTGAAGAAATTTATCTCAACAGTAACAAATCATCTGAGATTCCTGAAAAGATTTTAACCGATGTAGCCGAAATCAGAAAAAATGTGGTGCTGATCTCTGTCGAAAGTCTTTCTGCCGAATTTCTCAAAATGTACGGAAATGATGAAAATCTGACTCCGTTTTTGGACAGTATTGCCAACCACAGTCTGGTGTTTACCAATTTCTATGCGACCGGCAACAGAACAGTAAGAGGACTTGAAGCGCTCAGTATGTGTATTCCTCCGTCACCGGGCGAAAGCATCATCAAACGAAAAGACAACAAAGATAAATTTACGATCGGATCTGTTTTTAAATCAAAGGATTATCAGGTCAAATATCTGTATGGCGGCTACAGTTATTTTGATAATATGAGGGATTTCTTTGAAGGAAATGGTTACGACATAGTGGATCGGTCAAACTTCAAACCAACTGAAATCACTTTTGCAAACGTTTGGGGTGTTTCAGACGAAGACATGGCCCGGAAAGCGATAGAAGTGATGAATCGGGAACACAAGATCGGAAAACCATTTTTCAATCATTGGATGACGGTCAGCAATCACCGGCCGTTCACCTATCCTGAAGGCAGGATCGATATACCCGGTACCGCACAGTCTCGAAACGGAGGCGTTAAATACACAGATTATTCGATTGGTCTGTTTTTTAAAATGGCAAAAAAACAGGAGTGGTACAAAAACACAATATTTGTGATCGTGGCCGATCATTGTGCATCAAGCGCCGGAAAAACAGAACTGCCGCTTGCCAAATACAGGATTCCTGCCATGATATTTGCACCCGACGGCTCAGTGCCTGCAGACCATTTTGACGGACTCATGTCCCAAATCGATCTGATGCCCACTGTTCTCGGTCTTCTCAATTTCAATTATGATTCAAAATTTACCGGAAAAGATGTTTTTGGAAATGAATATTCAGCTCGTGCATTTATAGCCACCTATCAGGATCTCGGATTATTAAAAGACGGTTTTTTGACAATACTTTCACCCGTAAAAAAAATCAGTCAATACAAAATAGTTCTCCAGACTGAGCAGCCAGCTGCCGATTATCCGATTTATTATGATCAGATTCCGGTTCAAAAAATCAACAAAAAACTGGCTGATGAAACAATTTCCGATTATCAAACTGTATATAATTATCTCAAAAATGGAAAATTTAACAATTAGAAGACTGCGACCTTGTAGCTGTAAATTGTTTGGGAACTGTTTGCTTTAAAAAAATCAAAATTTCACAATTCGATTCCATAATAATGTAAGACTTTTCTGAGCTAAAATCACGAACTTTGCAGTTCAAAAATTGATTTATGGCAACTGATCAAAATACAATATATATTCCGCTCGAAAATGTTGACAATGCGCATTGTGCAATGATTGTTGACATAGGTTTGGCGGAAATCAAAGAATTATCGGAACACACCGTCGAACCGGCAAATGGAAGAGCTAAAATTTCAGCCAAATATCCGGATGAAGCGATTCCGCTTGTGGTTCAAAAAGTCAGAGATTTGGGTTATGATGTACCGACTGTCAAAAAACATTTTCCGGTGCTGAATATGAGCTGTGCTTCCTGTGCAGTGAGTTCTGCCGCCGTTTTGAAAATGATTCCCGGCGTTATCAGCGCAGAAGTGAATTATGCAAATACCGATGCATTTGTCGAATATATTCCCGGTCTGGTCACTCCCGAGCAGATGAAGGCAGCGCTCCAATCTGCGGGTTATGATCTGATGATTGATGAATCCGACGATGCAAAAGACAATCTGGAAGAAATTCACAGAAAGAATTATGAGAATCTGAAAAAAAGAACGCTTTGGGCCATCTTGCTTTCGGTGCCGCTGATCATCATCGGAATGTTTTTTATGAATATGCCTTATGCAAACTACATCATGTGGGCGCTGTCCACTCCGATCGTTTTTGTATTTGGAAAACAATTTTTTACAGGCGCCTGGAAACAGCTCAAACACCGTTCGTCCAATATGGATACGTTGGTGGCGATGAGTACCGGGATCGCTTATCTGTTCAGCGTATTCAATACTCTTTTTCCTCAATTCTGGCTGAGCAGAGGTCTGGAACCGCATGTTTATTTTGAAGCAGCCGGTGTAATTATCGCATTTATACTGATCGGAAAAGTTTTGGAAGAAAGAGCAAAAGGAAATACTTCTTCTGCGATCAAAAAACTGATCGGTATGCAGCCAAAAACTGTGATGATGGAACATGAAGACGGCGTTCAGATGGAAATGCCGATTGCTACCATACATGCCGGAAGTACGATTATCATCAGACCGGGCGAAAGGATACCGGTGGACGGTGAAGTGATTTCGGGCAGTTCGTTTGTGGATGAAAGCATGATTTCGGGTGAACCGGTAGCGGTTGAAAAGATCAAAGGAGAAAAAGTTTATGCAGGAACCATCAATTTAAAAGGAAGTTTCAGATTCAAAGCAACAAAAGTAGGCGGCGACACGTTGCTGGCTCAGATCATCAAAATGGTGCAGGATGCTCAGGGAAGCAAGGCACCGGTTCAGAAACTTGTCGATAAGATTGCTGCCATTTTTGTTCCTGCGGTTTTGGTGATTTCGGTTATCACACTGATTCTCTGGCTGATTTTTGGCGGCGATCACGGATTTATTCATGGTCTGATGGCGATGGTTACCGTTTTGGTAATCGCCTGTCCGTGTGCGCTTGGGCTTGCTACACCAACTGCAATCATGGTCGGTGTCGGAAAAGGAGCTGACAACGGAATACTGATCAAAGATGCCGAAGCGCTTGAAGTTGCAAAAAAAGTAGACACTGTGGTTTTGGACAAAACCGGAACCATCACCGACGGTCATCCGAGGGTTTACAAACTGAAATGGTTCAACTGCGATTCGATTCAGATTGCGCCTGTCCTCTACTCGATCGAAAAACAGTCTGAACATCCGCTGGCAGATGCAATCGTTGAGTATCTTGAAGTTTATATCAAAACCATCAGTGAAATCAGTGACGGCAAAAAGAAAGTTCCAAGAGGTGATGAAGGCGATTCCGAAATTCCAAAATTCGGAAAACTTCATCTTGAAAATGTTGAAGTGGAAAGTGTTTCGGGCAAAGGAATTATCGGAAAACATGAAGGAGAAACCTATTATGTGGGCAATCCGAAATTTATTGAAGAACAGGGAATCATCATTACAAACGAAGTCAAAAGCTGGATGGACGAAAAATACATTCGTTCGAGAACCATCGTTCTGATGAGCAATTCAAGCCGTATTTTGGCGGGTGCATCAATTTCGGATACCATCAAACCCAGCTCAAAAACAGCGATTGAAAATCTGAGAGCAAACGGGATCAAAGTCTTTATGCAAACCGGCGACAACACTGCTTCTGCAGCTGCTGTGGCAAGAGAAATCGAACTCGATGATTATCGTGCCGAAGTGCTGCCCGAAGACAAATTGAATTTCATCAAAGAATTGCAGGCTCAGGGAAAAGTCGTTGCAATGGGCGGTGACGGAATCAACGACAGCGCTGCTTTGGCTCAGTCTGATTTGGGAATTGCAATGGGAAAAGGAAGCGATATCGCTATTGAATCTGCAAAAATCACCATCCTTTCGGGCGATCTGATGAAAATCCCGCAGGCGATCAAACTATCGACTCAGACAGTAAATACAATCAAACAAAATCTGTTTTGGGCATTTATTTACAACGTCATCGGTATCCCGATTGCAGCCGGTGTGCTCTATCCGTTCAACGGTTTTCTGCTCAACCCCATGATTGCGGGCGCAGCAATGGCATTGAGTTCGGTCAGTGTGGTGACCAACAGTTTGAGACTGAAATTCAAGGATATCGGTCCGGGCATACTGATTGAAAAACCAAAAAGCGAAATCATAGCAGAAAAATACAAACCCGCAGAAGGAGAAGTAAAAATCCATCTGAGAAAAAAAGAAGAAGCATGACAAAACCGCCGGCAGCCGATTAAAAGACTGCCGGTTTTTGTATTTTTAATTACTTTTGTTGAAACAACAGCCAATGAACATCATCCTTTTTGACGGTCCCGAATGGGAAAATATGCGACCGCTGACACTGACCAAACCTTTTGCCGAAATGAGGATCGGCATATTGAGTTTCAAAGACAGATGGATGAAATATCTGGGTGGAAATTACAGCTATCTCACCCGTGATTATCTTTCAAAAAAATATCCGGCGAACATTGAAAGTCAAAACATTTTTATCAACCCTTCATTTTTTCCAAATCCGACGCTTGTAAAATCGATCATCGAATTAAAAGAAGGTGAAAGCATCTGGCAGAATGACGAATTGGTTGCAGCCTGTATGGGGATTGAACAATTCGTTGAGCAGCGGTTTGATGATTCAAAAAAGAAATCTGAAAGTGCTGCGGCGCATGTTCGGTTTTTGTGGGAATTGTTTTTGTACAATGAATTTGCAATCCGACATGATTTTGATCTGATTACAAAAAACAGAAAGTCACAGCTGATTCCTCAGACAAACAATGTATTGAATCCCGAAAATATATTTTTGGAAGAAGGTGCAATAGTTGAATTTTCAACTTTGAATGCTTCAAAAGGACCGATTTATCTGGGTGAAAATTCAGAAATCATGGAAGGCAGTCTGATCAGAGGCGGTTTTGCGCTTTGTGAACACGGTCTGGTCAAGATGGGTGCAAAAATTTATCCCGGAACAACCGTTGGCCCTTATTCAAAAGTTGGCGGTGAATTGAACAATTCGATTTTGATGGCTTATTCAAATAAAGGTCATGACGGATTTTTAGGCAATGCGGTTTTGGGCGAATGGTGCAATCTGGGCGCAGACACCAACAATTCAAATTTGAAAAACAATTATGATCCCGTAAAATTATGGGATTACGGAAAGAAAAGATATATCAGTACCGGTTTGCAGTTTTGCGGTTTGTTTATGGCCGATTATTCAAAATCTGCAATCAATACCCAATTCAACACCGGGACAGTGGTCGGTGTATCTTCGAATATTTTTAAGTCGGGTTTTCCGCCAAATTTTGTATCTTCGTTCAATTGGGGCGGCAGCAGAGATTCGATTCGGTATGAATTAAAGGCCAGTTTTGAAGCTGCAGAAAAAATGATGGCACGGAGAGAAAAAATATTAACCGAAAAAGACAGGGAGATTTTGACTCATATTTTTAATGAAACAACAGTATATTAATCAATTACAAACAGCAGCTTAGGGATTTAAAAACCATAGTGTTAGCGGTATGTTAATAATCATTGGGGTAAAAATGGGAATTTTGATAAAAATTCCTAAATTTGCGGTTTGTAAATAAGAACTAAATGTAATGACTGGAACTTATAATAATGTCTTAGAACTAATTGGGCATACGCCCTTAGTAAAACTAAACAAAATAGGCCAAGAAATTCCAGGTGAGGTTTACGCTAAGTTAGAAAGTTACAACCCCGGGCATTCAACCAAAGACCGAATTGTTATTCACATCATCGAAGAAGCAGAGCGGGACGGTCTGATCAAACCGGGAGCGACCATTGTAGAAACCACTTCGGGCAATACCGGATTCAGTGCTGCAATGATCAGTGCAATCAAAGGGTACAAATGTATCTTAGCTGTTTCAGATAAGACAAAAGATGAAAAAATTGCCTATCTGAAGGCATTGGGCGCAAAGGTTTTTGTTTGTCCGTCCAGTGTTCCTGCCGATGATCCGAGGTCTTACTATGAAGTGGCAAAAAGAATTGCTCGCGAGACGCCCAATTCTTTTTACATCAATCAGTATTTTAATCCCAAAAACATCGAAGCCCATTATTTGACTACAGGGCCTGAGATTTGGGAGCAAACACATGGGAAAATCACCCATCTGATTGCCTGTTGCGGAACAGGCGGTACCCTTTCGGGTTCTGCGAGATTCCTGAAAGAGAGAAATCCGGATATTAAAATTATAGGTGTGGATGCTTACGGATCCATCCTGAAAAAATATCACGAAACCGGTGAAGTTGACAAAAACGAAATTTATCCTTATCGTATCGAAGGTCTGGGCAAAAATCTCGTTCCGGAAGCAACCGATTTCGATATTATCGACAAATTTGTAAAAGTTACAGACGAAGAAAGCGCGTACAGAACCCGTGAGATTGCTTTGAAAGAAGGAATCATGGGCGGATATACCAGCGGTGCGGTCGTTCAGGCATACAGACAACTGGCTGCCGACTTTAAGGAAGATGACTGTGTGGTGCTGATATTCCCCGACCACGGTTCAAGATACATCACTAAGGTGTTCAGCGACGAATGGATGAAGGAGCAGGGCTTTACAAACAGCCGTCTGAACGGACTGGAATCAAATGCAACCGTTCAGCATATCGAAAAGATGATATGAAAATCATCAGATGAATGAATTAAAATTAATAAAATGCTCCCAATATCGATTGTGGAGCATTTTCAGTACTAAATACAATACAATCAATAGAAATCATGGATATTTTTGAAAGAATCAGAAAAAATCCCGGGCCGCTGGGACAATTTGCGGATTATGGTGAAGGTTACTTTATTTTTCCCGAATTGGAAGGCGAAATCGGTCCGAGAATGAAATTCAACGGAAAGGAAGTTGTCATTTGGAGTGTGAACAATTATCTGGGAATGGCCAATCTGCCCGAAGTGAGAAAAGCTGATGCAGATGCAGCCGCAAAATACGGTATGGCTTATCCGATGGGCGCAAGAGCGATGACCGGTCAAACCAAATACCACGCACAGCTCGAAAATGAACTGGCTGAATTTGTGGGCAAGGAAAGCGCTTATCTTTTGAATTACGGTTATCAGGGAATGGTATCCGGTATTGATTCTCTTTTGTCAAAAAATGACGTGGTTGTCTATGACGTTGAATCACACGCATGTATCGTTGACGGTGTGAGAATGCACCTGGGCAAAAGATTTACTTTCCGCCACAACGATATGGACAGTCTGAGAAAAAATCTGGAAAGAGCAACCAAAATCACTCAGGAAACCGGAGGCGGAATTCTGGTCATCACCGAAGGTGTTTTCGGAATGATGGCAGAACAGGGAAAAATCAAAGAAATCTGCGAATTGAAAAAAGATTTCAATTTCAGACTGCTGGTCGATGATGCACACGGTTTCGGCACACTCGGAAAAAAAGGTGCCGGTGTGGGTGAAGAGCAGGGAGTAACCGATCAGATCGATGTTTACTTCTCGACCTTTGCAAAATCTATGGCTGGAATCGGCGGATTCTTTGCCGGAAACAAAGACGTGATCCGTTATATGAAATACAATATGCGTTCACAGATTTTCGCAAAATCACTTCCGATGCCGATGGTGATCGGAGCGCTGAAAAGACTTGAACTGCTCAGAAATCATCCCGAATTCAAAGACAAACTTTGGGATGTGGTGCACAAAATGCAAGACGGACTGAAGAAAAGAAACTTCAACATCGGTCTGACCAATACTGCAGTAACACCGATCATTCTTCAGGGAAGCCCGATCGAAGCGACCATCATGGCGAAAGATCTGAGAGAAAATCACGGCATATTTGTTTCGGTGGTGGTTTATCCGGTAATCCCGAAAGGAACCATCATCTTCAGAATCATACCGACTGCTGCCCATACCGACAATGACATCGAATACACACTCGAGGCATTCTCTGCAATCCGCGAAAAACTGGATTCGGGTTATTACAAAAAAGCTGCAGAACAGATTGATCTGGATTATACCCAGTTCTAAAATCAGAAAATACAATTCATAAAAAATCCCCGCTAACCATGGTTAACGGGGATTTTTCGTAAATAAAACTAATGAATGGAAATTTCTAGAACGGTATCAGCTGAAGATCCAGTTTCTGGTTTTCACTTGTTGATCCAAATTCTCCTTTGCTGAAAAGCACATAAGACTTTCTGCCCAGCATCGAAATTTTCTCCTGACTTCCGCACATTTTTTTATTAAAAATATAAACCACTGATAGACTATT
>JACFND010000006.1 GCA_019455045.1 Flavobacteriia bacterium | reverse complement strand
TTAGAGAAAAAACACAACAAAAAAAGGGGTGTCCGACTTTTCGGACACCCTCTTTGATTATTGTTTTACGAATCTGTATTTATTCATTTCATCAGGGTCGCCATTCCATATAAATAAATCCCAAGGCGGTTTGTTTTCTGAAAATCCTTGCCCTGATATATAAAAATCAATTTCCCCTTTACCCTCTCTATTCACTAAATTATAAGTAATTTTAATTCCAGTATTTATTCCTCCTGTAATACCATTATTAACACTATCAATCAACTTCCAAGTTCCATCAGTTGTTAATTTTTCATCATCACTTTTAGCAATACTTACAATAGATTTATTTAATTCGTTAAGAATACAAGTACCATCTTTATTTATTACGATGTTTGCGCCATCTTCAGATTTCCAAACACCAATAAAATCAGCCTCATTGAACTTCGGTTCTTTACATCCAATAAGAGAAAAGAGTATTCCTATTACAAAACATTTCGCTTTCATCATTTTCTCATTTGTAAAGTTTCTGTCCAATTAAATGATTGAGATGTTTTTGAACCCCAACCTGTTTGAAAGGCTTCATTTATTCGACGTCCTACTGTATTTTGCCAACCAGGTAAATAACCAATAACAGGAGGTCTCGAAGCGGACTGCATTGTAGAAGTATTA
Organism: Flavobacteriia bacterium; assembly: GCA_019455045.1. Classification (GTDB taxonomy): domain Bacteria; phylum Bacteroidota; class Bacteroidia; order Flavobacteriales; family Weeksellaceae; genus Moheibacter. The sequence continues at coordinate 70,521 of JACFND010000006.1, read as the reverse complement.
CCAACTGAAAAATTTACAGAAATTGTTCCGTTTTCGGCGTTTGGTGTAGCCGACCACTTTAAATTATATGAACCAAGATAAGTTACGGCTAAATTACCAGTAGCACCTCCAGTTAATAATGTTGAATAATCTTTTATGTATAATCCAACTCCCTGAACACCGCCTAATTCATATGGGCTATTACCAGTTAATGCTCCTCCATTTGCAACATTATCCATAATTGTACTACGAGCATTTCCAATATGTTCGTGCTGTCTTAATAGTTCGGTAAAGTAATCTCCATTTGTAAAATCTCTGTGTCTTGGTCCTGTACCTGATAACCATTCTGTACCAACTTGGAATGGAGTTACTGTACTGTTTGGATATGTAAATGAAACATCGTTGGCACTCTGCCCTAAATAAACGCTTGTCTGTCCATCTGTCCCGGACTGCCCATTTATTTTTCCGTTATCAATGATTGAACCGGGAGCTCGGTAATCATCGTAACCTGCTGCCTTTGCTTGTTCAAGACTTGTAATATTGTCGTCCCAACTCCACGAAGTTGTTCCGTTTGCATTGTTCTTACCAACCCAATCTTCGGGAGCCATCCCCGTAGGGTCCATAAGGTTTATAGGATTATTCAAAGCGTAATTATACGGCGACCAGTCGGGAAATTCTTCACTCAAAGGGTCGGGGCTAATCCACCGTCCGCGAATGTCCGATAAAGGTTGAGCATTGGGATAGGTCATATCCCGTTCCACAAAATCAATGATTTTTTTGGATTTTGTATTGTAATAAACAGAGCCGATAATGACAATACTGTCCAAATCGTGCCATTCAAGATATTTGCCTTTGCTCAATGTAGCTATTTTGGGCGTATAGCCGTATTTTTTAAACGGATTGCCCGCCTGTATGTTTTGCTCTCTGCGTTCTTTTTCCGCTTGGGTTAGGCTGTCTTTTTCCTGTGCAAAAAGGAAACTGCTTATTAACAGTAAAAGAAATATGATTAAAGGTTTTTTCATAATTCTAAGTTTAAGCGCTACTAAATTAATGAAATATCTTTTGTTTGACTTCTTCTTTTTCCTTCGGGTCGTGTTTGATTTTCGGTATTTTCTTTTTCGCTGGTTTTTGCGTGGCTTTCAGCGTTTGATGAATCTCCTTGCTTTCCTGTCTTTCTTTTTCAGCGTGAACGGATTTCAGCCAGCTTATATAAGCTTCGGCAGGCATCGGCTGATAACCGAGATTATCAATCTGCTGTGCCTGTCCGTTGGCTTCGTTCAATAATTTAACGACATTGGGATAGTAACCGATATTTTGCAGTTCCTGCGGATTGTATGGGTCAATCCCCAACTGGCTTGCAGCGTATTCAAATTTAACTGCCTGATAATTGGCTTTGTACATACGAGCATTTATGTTATTTGGGTACAGTTCCAAAGAGCGGTCAAGCACTTCGCCTATAAATTCGTCATAGCCGTATTTATACAGATACGCACCTGCAAGGTCAGCATACATTTGCGACAGTAATTCCTGTTTAGAAAGTTCCTGCATATAAATCTTGTTCAAAAGAGCTTCCGATTTCACATAACCCGATTGCAGGACAAAGGAATTAGTTGAAAACATCCCGTTCGTCAATTCCAGACTGAATATGTTTCCGTCATCATCGGGAAAACGAATATAGGAATGATTCGGGGAAAATGACAAATAGGCTTCTGCATCGATTTGTTCGGCAAGCATAAGGTAAAACAACGGCATTGAATGGCATTGCCCCGCCCCGGTATTCATCAGTTTGGACACAAACATTTTAGAATAATCATCAACACCCCAAAAGTCCTCAAAATCATATTTGAATGCTTTATGCTTTTCTTTGCCAAGTGTCATATCTTCGGAAAAGTATTGAAACAATATGAGATTTTTGGCGGTATTGCTTTCTGTATCGTAATTCAACTCATTCATTTTGCTTTTTAGTAATATGCCCGTTTCAATGATATTGTCTTTTAGTTTTTGGAAATCTTGTTTGTTGTCGTAATAGGCATTTTCAATCAGAAACACGGCATCCATAAGAGAATAATTCTCGTTATCGAATCTGTTCAGTTGGGCAAAAGCATCATAATATACTTGGGTTCCTGCCATAACAGAAAAAGAAGGCAAAGTAAAACTCCGTGACTGCTCTTTTTTTATTCTTTCCTGTTGTGTTCTGATTTTTTCATACTGTTCAACCTCTTGTATTATTTGTTGGTTTTGTAAGCGTATTCTTTCTGTGTCAATCACTGGCGATGGTGTAGATGAGATGGTGGGGTTTAAAGATTGAAAGCTTATGACATTTGGCGTAGAAGGAATTTCAATGGTCGGAATTTCAGGCATTTTGATTTGAGAACTCCCCGAAATGCTCCATAAAAGGAAAACAGTTGAAATAAAAAGCTTATTCGCCAAGTGTTTTATGTTGTATTTTGTTTTCATCTTTTCAGTTTTATTCTATTCTTTTTAAGAATCAAAATCGTGGAACATCAGTTCTTTTACAAATGTGCTGATGAGCATTGACAAACTTTTCGTCTATATTTTCCATTTTGAAATGGTATCGCAGATAGCACATGAATATACATAAATATAGACTTAAAATCAGAAATTCCCAAAGCATACCATTTGATTGCGCAAAGCATTGATAAGTTGATGTTTGTATTTAGCAAAAGCCTTCGTTTTGTGTTTTAAGACCATTAATTATTTTGCTTTGCTGCACTTTATGCCAACGCATAAAACTCATGCAAAATTCAGTTTGATTGCCATAAAATGACAGTATATTTATAAATATTCTAAAGCAAATTTTAATACTGTCTTTACTATCTTGATAGAGCAGATTTACAATCTGTTCCTTTTCCGAACAGAACAAAATTAAATCCGTACAAACTGACTGATGACTTATCAGCAGTTTTTCTCTAACTTTACTCCCTATGAATTCAGAAGACAAAAGATTATTTTTACTCGATGCCTATGCATTGATTTTCAGAGGCTATTACGCATTTATCAAAAACCCGCGAATCAATTCAAAAGGTCAGAACACATCAGCCATCATGGGATTTGTCAATTCGCTGCTCGATGTAATCAACCGCGAAAAGCCAACCCATCTGGCAGTGGTTTTTGATGTGGGCGAACCGACCATACGAACCGAACATTTTCCCGAATACAAAGCCAATCGGGACGAAACACCCGAAGCGATCAAAAAAGGAGTTCCTTATATTCAGGACATCATCCGCGCCATGAATATTCCGGTGCTTTATTCAAACGGATACGAAGCAGACGATGTGATCGGTACGCTTGCAAAAAAAGCCGAGAAAAAAGGATATGTCACCTATATGGTTACGCCCGATAAGGATTTTGCGCAACTGGTGAGCGAGAACATCAAAATGTACCGTCCGCCCGCTTTTGGAAAAGGAGTTGAAATTTGGGGACCCAAAGAAGTGAAAGAAAAATTTGAAATCGATGATCCGATGCAGGTGATTGATTTTCTCGGAATGATGGGCGATAGCGTTGACAATATTCCGGGTCTGCCGGGCGTCGGTGAAAAAACTGCCAAAAAATTTCTGAAAGAATACGGTTCACTCGAAAATCTGCTTGCAAATACAGATCAGTTGAAAGGAAAAATGAAGGAGAACATTGAAAACAACAAAGAACTCGGAATCCTTTCAAAACAACTGGCAACCATCGATACAGACGCACCCATAGAATTCAATGATGAAGAACTGAAGATGGAAAAACCGGATGTTCAGAAAATCAGAGATATCTTTGAAGATCTTGAATTCAGACGAATGCTCGAGAATTTTTATCGCGCTTTCGATCTTCAAAACAATGTGGTGCAGGAAGCGAAAACTGTTTCCCAAAAAGCGGTTCAGGCTTCTCTTTTTGGTGATGATGAATTGGAAACGGTTACTTCGGTTTCGTCATTCAAAGATTTGTCCACTGCAGATCATCTCTATCAGCTGACCGACGGAAAAATTCCGAGAAAACTTTTGATTGAAAAATTAATTGAACAAAAAGAAGTCTGTTTTGATACCGAAACCACCAGTCTCGATCCACTTTCGGCTCAGCTGGTCGGAATTTCATTCAGTTTTGAACCGGGCAAAGGTTATTATATTCCGTTTTCTCAAAATCTTGAAGAAACCCGGGCGATCATTGAAGAATTGAAACCGTTTTTTGAGTCGGAACAAATTCTAAAAATCGGTCACAATCTGAAATATGATTATAAGGTGCTTCACAAATACGGAATCCGACCGAAAGGAAAACATTTTGACACCATGATTGCGCATTATCTGCTCAATCCGGATATGCAGCACGGAATGGATGCGCTGGCCGAAAATTATCTGAATTACCGCCCAAAACCGATTGAAGAACTGATCGGTAAAAAAGGAAAAAATCAGCTGACCTTTGACAAAGTAAAACTCGAAGACCAAAAAGAATATGCGGTTGAAGATGCGGATATCACACTTCAGCTGAAACATCTGTTTGCGCCACAGCTTTTGGAAGCCAATGCACAAAAACTGTTTGAAGAAATTGAAATGCCTTTGATGGAAGTACTTGCAGATATGGAGATCGAAGGAATCCGACTCGACAAAAATATATTGGCAGAACAGTCAAAAACAATTTCAGTCGAGATTCAAAATCTTGAAAAAAAGATTTATTCGGATGCAGGCGAAGAATTCAATCTGAATTCACCCAAACAGCTGGGAGACATACTTTTTGACAAACTCAGACTCGATTCAAACGCAAAGAAAACAAGAACCGGACAATATGCAACCGGCGAAGAAATCCTGGTCAAACTGAAAGACAAACATCCGATTATCAACGATATACTCGATTATCGTCAACTTCAGAAATTGCAGTCAACCTATGTGGATGCACTGCCAAAAGAGGTCAGAAAGGACACCGGCAGGGTACACACCACTTTTCTTCAAACCATAGCCGCAACCGGTCGTCTGGCGTCCGTCAATCCGAATCTTCAAAACATTCCGGTCAGATCTGAAGAAGGCAGGAAGATCAGAAAAGCATTTGTTGCGAGAGACGAAAATTCGGTTTTGATTTCTGCCGATTATTCTCAGATCGAGTTGAGGATTATTGCACATCTGAGTGGAGATCCTGCAATGGTTGAAGCTTTCAATCAGGGTGAAGACATTCACAAATCAACCGCTGCAAAGGTTTTTAAGGTGAATCTGGATGAAGTGACCCGGGAACAGAGAAGCCAGGCGAAAACGGTCAACTTTGGAATTATCTATGGTGTTTCCGCATTTGGACTTGCTGATCAGACCGGACTTTCGCGTTCGGAAGCCAAACAGCTGATCGATGCCTATTATGAAACCTATCCAGTGCTCAAAAAATTTATCGACAAAAGCATACATACCGCCAGGGAACAGGGTTATGTGGAAACCATTTTGGGCAGAAGGAGATATCTGAGAGACATCAATTCGAGAAATGCGGTGGTGCGTGGTCATGCCGAAAGAAATGCGGTCAATGCGCCGATTCAAGGAAGTGCAGCTGATGTGATCAAAATCGCGATGATCGAATTGAATCAAAAACTCAAAAAAGATTTCAAATCGAGGATGCTGCTGCAGGTTCATGACGAACTGATATTTGATGTGCCCAAATCAGAAGTTGAAGATTTGAAACCGGTGATCAAAGAAACAATGGAAAGCGCGGTCAAACTGAGCATTCCGCTGATCGTTGACATCGGTGTCGGCAACAATTGGTTGGAGGCGCATTAGATTCAAAAATTTAATCCTTTTATTTGTAATATTGTTTTTTGTTTAAATTCTAAAATCATGAAAAAATTCAGCTGGGTTATTTTTTTAATTACGTTTCAATTGCAGGCTCAGGCTCCGCAATTTGATTGGGCGAAAAAGATAAATGGAAGCGGTCAGGAAGAAGGTACTGCAATAACTACTGACTTTGTCGGGAATCTGTATATATCCGGCTATTATAAATACAGTATGAATTTTGACAACATTACTCTGAACAGCCCGAATCACAATGATATCTTCTTTGCGAAAATGGATGTGGATGGGAATGTAATATGGGCAACACCTGGAAGCGGGGATGTATCAGGTTACAGCCATGCTCAAAGAATTAAAGTGGATTCGCAGGGCAATGTATATGTTATGGGTCATTTCGGCCATTCATTTACATTTGGAGATACTGTTTTGAATGCAGACGGAGACCTTGATGTCTTTATTGTCAAACTGGATAATTTTGGAAATTTTATTTGGGCCAGACAGATGGGCGGGATTGGATATGATGATGGAATGGACTTGCTGATCAATGATGCTGACGAATTATTTTTGATTGGTTTTTTTCCGAACACTATTGAACTTGATGAGGTGGAACTGGAAAGTGAAGGAGACAGGGATGTGTTTATAATTAAAATGGACAGCGATGGAAATGCTGTATGGGGAGCAAGTGCGGGTGGAACCGGAAAAGATACCGGCAGAGGAATCGTGACAGATCCGTCCGGGAACATTTTTATCTGTGGCAGTTTTGAAAATGAGGCTCATTTTGGCAATCACACGATTACCGGAACTGAAAGCAGTAACTTATTTATTGCAAAAATGAATAATGAGGGCGATTTTTTATGGGCGAAGACTGTAACCGATACGGCTACCCATTCTCTTACCGGTTTTGGAATAGACAACAATCAAAATCTCTATTTGTCGGGAACTTTTGATGGCGGATATCCTTTTGGAAAAATTGAAAATGTGGACGGAGCCGGATCAGATGCATTTCTTTCAAAGTATGATAGCCAAGGTAACATACAATGGACTGTTTATGGCGGCGGAAACATGAATGATTATGGACGCGCTTCATTTACCACCAAAAATGGAGATACTTATTTGATTGGTATATTTATGGGGACGGCCTATTTTGGTGATTTCTCGATTACAAGCACATCTGATTGGGACGGCTTTATTACAAAAATTGATAAATCAGGGAATTTTCTTTGGGTAAAGCATATCAAAGGCACCGGATCAGAAGCACTTGAAGATTTGGTTCTTGACTATGACGGGAATGTCTATGCCATCGGCTGGTTCTGGTATTCTGCTGTTTTTGACGATATCACGCTGACAGGTGATTATGATGTTTTTGTAACCAAACTCAATTCTGACGGAATGGATACTGTAGAAATGATCGAAAACGTATATCGTCTGTATCCAAATCCTGTCAATGAGACTCTTTTTATTGATATTGACGGCAGTCAAAAATTGTCGGAAGTCATAATCAGAGATTTGTCCGGAAAAAAAATCAAAACAATTTCGGTAAAAGACAAAAAAAGAATAGAAGTCAATTTTAATGCATTGAATAAAGGTGTTTATTTGGTTGAAATTACAGAGGCAAATGGAAACAGGACAGTTCAAAAAGTAATTAAAAACTAAAACCATTATTAATTCAATTTTTTTGACCGGATAATTCCCACATATGTCGATACAATACATCTTTGAAATCCTCGGAACCATCGTTTTTGCCATATCGGGCGCATCTGCAGCTGACGAAAAATCGGGTCATGACTGGTTCGGAGTCACCTTTGTCGGATTTATCACAGCCATCGGCGGCGGTAGTCTCAGAGACATGCTGCTCGGCAGTTATCCGCTGGTCTGGATCAATGATGTGAATTTTATTTATGCCATCATTATCGGAATCGTTTTGATGCGGATCATGAATGCATCCATCGACAAATACAGACGTGAAATCGCACTTTTTGACACCATGGGAATTGCACTTTTTACGGTTTTGGGTACTGCAAAAACGCTTGATCTCGGTTTCCATCCGGTCATCGCAGCCATCATGGGAATGTTTACCGCAGTGATGGGCGGCGTACTCAGGGACACGCTGATCAATGCCACACCCGTGATTTTCAGAAAAGAAATCTATGCAACCGCCTGTCTGGTCGGTGCGGTTCTTTTTTTGATTCTCGATTCATTTGATGTGAACAGAACCTTTAACTTTGTATTGTCGGGAATGCTGATCATCACGGTCAGACAGCTGGCGATTTATTATCACTGGAGCGTACCCAAATTTGGAAAATCATGATTGAATTAACAGACAAAAATATATGGACCGGCCGTTTTGACGATGAAGACGGCGAACTCGGAACCAGATGGCATCAGAAAGTTGAGATCAAAAATTTTGGAAATCTCACAGCTGCAAATCAGCCCAACATCGCATTGCTGGGATTTTGTTCTGATGAAGGCGTGAGACGAAACAAAGGCAGAACCGGCGCAAAAGATGCACCCGACCGGATCAGAAAATCGCTTGCCAATCTTCCGTATAATTTTGAATCAAAAAAATCGATTTTTGATTTTGGAAATATCATTCTTGAAGATCAGAATCTTGAAAAAGCCAGAAAACAGCAGGCCGAATGTGTATCTGAACTGATTCGGAACAATTATTTTCCGATCGTTCTGGGCGGAGGCCATGAAACTGCATTTGGTGATTTTTTGGGATTTGAACCGCATTTTGAAAACATCGGTATCATCAATATAGATGCGCATTTTGACATCAGGATTCCGGTTGAACACAGCACTTCGGGCACACCGTTTTTTGAAATGTCACAACATTGTCAGACGGTCGGAAAAGATTTCAATTATTTTGTGATCGGGATTCAGCCTACCGGAAATACACAGGCGCTTTTCAGCCGCGCGGAAACGCTGGGCGTTCAGACCGTGCTTGCGGATGAGGTGCATACCGATCTGAATTTCGGTTTGAGAAAACTCGAAGATTTTATTCAAAAAGTTGATGCGGTTTATCTCAGTCTTGATCTGGATGTGATCGATGCCGCATTTGCGCCGGGTGTGAGTGCGCCCTGTGTCAACGGACTGACTGCGTTTCAGGTGAAATCGATTATTCAGAAAGTAATCAGATCCGGAAAATTAAAACTTTTTGATGTGGTCGAATACAATCCCGAATATGACATCGACAATCGGACTTCAAAACTGGCTGCTCATTTTATTTCAGAATTTTTGTAATTTGATCATTGTATGAAATCATTGCTGAACCTTCTCATCATTCTGACTTTTGGTTTTGTCCTCGGACAGCAGAATTTTCAATTGGTCGATAAGAACTGGGAAATAGTCCTGCCCGAAAATTATTTTCAGGATGCTTCAATTCCAATGATTGAACCGACCGATTCGGTTGACAGACAGATTGTAACCATCATCAAAAAAGAAGATGACAGTCTGAATCAGCTGATTGTAATGGCTATTGAAAATGAAGATCTGATCAAACTGACACCTGCGGTTTATGCTCAGTCATTTTCAAAATCGCTGCCCGGATTTTTTGAACAGGATGGTCTAACAGTCATTACAAATGAAGTCGAACTGAGAAAAATCGACGGAATTAATTTTTATTTGATCAGTGTCAGAATCAGTCAGAATGATGCAGATTATGTTTATCATGTTGATTTTTATCTGACCGAAATCGGTGGAAAAGAATTCAATGTCACACTTTTTTATGACAATGACGATGACAGAGAAGCTTTGGAAAATTCATTCTTTAACTCCAAATTCAAATGAAACTCTATCCTTTAAAATTCAAACCGATCACTCAATACCGAATCTGGGGCGGCAACCGGCTGAATGCTGCTGTTGTATCAGAACTTCGGATTGAGAAATTGGGCGAAATTTGGAGCATTTCGGGTGTTGACGGGAATATCAGCCAGATTGAAAACGGCGAATTGAAAGGAAGAAATTTAAAAGAAATCATTTCAGAATACAAAGAAAGACTGGTCGGAAAAAAGGTCTGGGAAAAATTCGGAACCGATTTTCCGGTTTTGATCAAATTCATAGATGCGGCAGACCGGCTTTCGGTTCAGGTACATCCCGACGACCGTCAGGCAAAGGAACTGCATAATTCATTCGGCAAATCAGAGATGTGGTACATCATGGATGCGGATTCGGATTCAGAACTGATCATCGGATTCAAAGAAGGTGTCGGCAAAGAAGATTACAAAAAACATCTTGAAGATGAAACGCTTGAAGAAATCCTGAATCGGATCAAAGTTCAAAAAGGTGATGCGGTTTATATTCCGGCGGGCAGGGTGCATGCGATCGGTGCGGGTGTGGTTCTTGCCGAAATCCAGCAGACATCTGATGTGACCTATCGGATTTATGATTACAACCGGATCGACAAAAACGGTCAGAAAAGAGAACTGCATACCGATTTGGCGCTGAGTGCAATCGATTTTGAACCGATCGGTGAAATCAAAACCAATTACAAAAAGGTCGAAAATCAATTCAGTCCTTTGATTGAATCTGTTTATTTTGAAACAAAGATTTTCAGCGGAAACAAAGAGATTTCGTTTCATAACAATGACCAAATGCGGATTTATATCTGTACTTCTGGGAGCGCCGAATTCATTTCGGACGGAAATTCAACGGTTTTGAATCCTTATCAGAGTCTGCTGCTTCCGGCAGAAATTTCAAATTATCAGATCAGACCGACTGCTGAAGTTTCGTTGTTGGAAGTGGTGATCCCGTAACTTCAAGGGCCTTCAAACCTTTTGAAGGGTTTAGCAAAAAACTGATAGATAAAGATACAGAAGTACTAAAGAAGGGCCTTCGTTAGGTGTAAATAATCAATTTCAAAAGCCGAAATTTTTAGAAAAACAACGTTACTAACCCCTACTTTAAGAAAACCATAAATTATAATTACAAAAACTTTAACCTTATTTAGGTTCAATATTTCAAAGATTTTTGAGTTGTAATAAAAACATTCTAAATTAAGTCAAAATGGAACAGCAAATCAAAAACACTTTATTCCACCTTTTCAGGACTCTGATTTCAGAAAAAATAGAGAGTGATTTGTAAAAAGCAAGACCCTGTCTTTTCTTGGAAAGAAAATAAAGCCAATCAGATAAATTTGCAATAAAAATTAGGGAATGATTACCTACGGAGAAACCATAAGAGGAATGAAAAATGTAAGTCCTCTGCTGACTTATAAATTTTCCAATTTGGACTCTAAGGATATGGCCGAGAAATATTTTCTTGACTTTTATGAAGAAAAAAATAAAGGCATAGAAATATTGGTCGCAGACGAGGCGAAAATTGATCCTTCCGATATATTGGAATATTTTTCGGACTTTAACTATCCTGATACCGGGAAACTTGCATTTACTTTAAAAGTCTTTATTTCGACCGATGGGCTGAAAATAAGAGAAGCATACGAAGTAACGAGCCCTGAGGAAAATGAAGTCCTCTTTTTTATAGAAGAAAACCAAGGAGATTGGAGTAAACAGGTCTTATTTGCAAAAATCGGAGAAAAAGTAAAGTCTAATTTATACGATTCTACGCATTTGTCACAAAATGAACATGCTTTGGAGTATATAAATAAATTTCTTTCCTCTGAAAGCAAGCTGTCTTTTGAAATACTGAAAGAACTGAGTGACAAAGGGTATATTGAAGAGAAACACACAGTTGATTATATTATTCTGAAAGGACTGGGTGGAGTTTTCACGGTCTTTTCTGTACCTGCAAAAATCATTGGATGGGTGGTAGGAAAAATAGGAGAAGGTTTAGATTTGTTGAAAATTCCGGATAAGTTCTGGGACGATGAAAACGAAAACTATGCCTTCACTAAGGAAAACATTCTTAACAGTCTTACCATTGATTCAAATGGATTTGCAAAACAAGTCATAGCTGCAGACACTTCATCCATCAATTATTTTATAGACATTTATGGAAAAGCCAATTTTGAAAAACAGGTTAGTTTCCTTGCCTCACCTGTGGCTAAGACTGCACAAGCCTACAACAACTTTGTAACCCAAATTGTAGAAAATGTATTTGCCGGATTAGAGGATAATCCTGCAATAATCGAAAAAATAAAACAGGATTTTGCACTTCTTGCCGGACTGTGGAACGGATTGGTGGACTTTATAAGCTCAACGCTTCAATTCATAGGAGCACTCGCTCAGAGTAGTTTTGATATACTAAACAACTGGCAGGAATTCTTAGAAATAATCGACAATATAACCGAAAGCCTTAAAAATATAGACCCCGCTGAAATATGGGAAGGAATCAAGATACTGTATGAGCAGGTAAAAAACTATTTCAAAGACGCAGACGGGCTAAACTGGATACGCATCGCCTACATTACGGGCTATGCCATAGCATTTATAGGAACTATGTTTATTCCGGTTGCAGGATGGTTTGGTAAAATAGCCAAAGCAGATAAGCTGATACCGGATGAACTGCTTATATTACTCAAAACACAAGGAGCAAATCTTGCAAAGCAATTCAAAACCAAAACCCGAAATGCCCAACTGAGAGTTTTGCAACAGTGCGCTGAACTGTTAGAAATCTTTGCTAAGGGTAAAGACGAGATAGTAAAGTTTTTCAAGCAACTTGCAGATGATATTGGGAAGTGGTTTTTGAAGAATAGTAAAACTTATAGGAAAATTAACAATTCAGTAAATGAAACTGATTTACTAAAATTTATAAAAGCAAACCGAATAAAGGGTAAAATAGACATTCTTTATGTAATAAGAATTTCCAATAAGAGAAGAGACCTTGCTGAAAGTTTATTATTATCTTTAAAGGAAGTAAAAGAGGGGAAAACAATTATACAATTAATAAGGTACTTTAAGATAAACGACCCGCCTTTGCCCGCATCTTTAAGTAATTACCAAACACGTATCTGGTACACTTGGAAAAAAATGCAGATAGAAAAACAGATAAAAAATATCAAAAAATTAGAAGAAAAAGCCAAAAAAGCTTTCGCTTTGCGTAATGAATATTGAACAGCCGCAAGGCAATATATGAAAGATAGAAAGTGGGCTAATTATTTGGAAGAAGTTGAAGGAAATATGACTTGGGATGAGATTTTAAATAGAACTCTAAAAAAGGAGAAAATAAATAATATAGAAGAAGCATATGAATATATTATAAAGACATCCCAAAAAGGAAGAGATGGAATAGATGTATTATTTAAAATTAATAAATAAAAGCTATGAATATTATAGAAAAAATAGGTAAGAATAATTCTTTTGTAATTGTCTTGGAAGATTATTATGGCTCAGGTTGGGTAAATTATATTTATCAAGCTACGGAAAACAAAATAGTACCTGATAGATTTGAAAAAGAAGAAATTGAAGTCAGTTGGGATTATTCAGAATATATCCTTCTATTTGAGAAAGATGGATTAAAAGTGAAAATAGAAATTGATGATTTAGGCCCAGTTTCATTTATATTAAAGGAAAATATCACTCAAGAAAACAAACAAAAACTTCGGGAGTGGGCAACCATAATCGCTGAGGAAGTTGAGAAAATAAAAAAGTGATTTTAGAGGAACCTGCGGGTTGTTTTTTTTGCACTATGTTTATCCCCATAGCAGGATGGGTTGGCAAAATAGGCAAAGTAGAAAAGCTGATACCGGATGAACTGCTTACATTACTCAAAACACAAGGAGCAAATCTTGCAAAGCAGTTCAATGCCAAAACAAGAAATGCCCAACTGAGAGTTTTACAGCAGTGCGCTGAACTGTTAGAAATCTTTGCTAAGGGTAAAGACGTGATAATAAAGTTTTTCAAGCAACTTGCAGATGATATTGGAAAATGGTTTGTGGAAAGAACACAGGCAATTATATCTAAAGAGACAATGACTTTTGTTAAGTCTTTTCTAAAAAAAACACCTGACTAAGAGTTTTGGGGTAGCTCAAAAAACTCGTTAGGAACTTCCGAAAAAACCAATCAAATCTTAAAAAACCAATTTGAAAATTATCAATTTTAAGAAAAACACAGATAAAATTATAAAAACTTTAACCTTATTCAGGTTCAATATTTTAAGCGTTTTTGAGTTGTAATAGAAACATTCTAAATTAAATTAAAATGGAACAGCAAATCAAAAACACTTTATTCCGGTTTTCCAGTATTAGGGAACCGGAATTAGCCAATGAAAATGGATTAAATATCAGATTTGTATTTTTCTCCGAGAACCTTCATTCTGGCAGCTATTTCTACAGTGCTGCAGCAGCAAGTGATGACAAATGGAATACCTTAAAAGATCTTTCAAAAACTTTTGAAAATACAGCCGGATTTTACAGTTCAGAAAGTCAGATTTAAGTAATATTTATTCATTTTCAGTGTGGTTAGTTAGAAATAAGAGTACCTGCACGATAGAAGAAGTACAAGAAAAAATTTCGGAAATAAATAATTCAACTGTTACTCAATCTATTCTTAATAAATTGTGGGACAATCTATTTTATCAGGTTGTCACTCAAAGATCCTTTTCGATGAAAGAATTAATCATGCAATTGCTTTTAGCCAATCATGTACTAAACTTACCGGATGATTTGGCAGAATCTATAAAAGCAAGAGTGGTGTTGGCAAGAGAAATGTTTTTAGATGACGAAACAGCTTCAGGGCAATCGGAATCGAAATCGGCAATTGATACTCCTCAATTTCTTTATCCGCTTCCCGAAATGAGAAAACAACAGATAATATCACTTTCGGAGGATTTTATAAAAAAATCGGAAAAACTGAATAAAGAACTGAAGTATTCTGAAAAAAGATACAAGAAAGAATATAACGAAGAATATGATACGCAGTTTGAAGCATATCAAGGGCGAATAGCCGCAACATTGGAAGACTATGAAGATTTATTGGAAGCAGCAAGGCAGAGTTGGTGTTCCATAAGACCATCAGGATTCGAATATAATCCGGATGATCCCTGTCATCAGCCAAATCCCGTTCCATTTCCAACTTTGCCAGAATTTGAATTTGAATTTGATAAAGAGATAGATGAAGTAAGGATTTTAGATGACCTTACCAGCGAGAGTGTTGGATTTTTAGCAGATATTTTAGGATATTCAGGGGCAACAATGCCCGGGGATGGTGAAATGAATCAGCTTCTGGAAAAATATGATACCTATGAGGATCTATATAGATTGATAAATTCAGAGGTTGAATTCAGACAAAAACTCATTGTACAAAACTCTGAATCTGAAAGCAGAAAATTTATAAGTGTTGGTGGGGTTCTTATAGAAGTTAAAAGACAGACACCACCAAAAGAGCATTTTAGTTATCAGCTTTGTCCAAAGGGAAAAGGAAGAAATTATAATTTTGATTTATCTTTAGTTGTTCCTGATTCTTCCTGGGAGGTAATAAGCTTTTTTTATACGCTTCATTCCACCGGTGAGAACAACACAAACAGTTACTATAATTTTAGCAGGATTGGCAATACTTTATATTTTAAAGATTTGTTTAACCAGGGGCTGACTTTGGAACAGATTAACGCTGCTGAATATCTGGAAGTTACCGTTTCGTTTTCAAACGGTACAACATTGACTAAACAGATTGAAGGGCTCAATGTCCTGACCTGTGTGTCCGGAAACTTTCGGGCTTCATCTTCCGGTGATGATTTTGTTCCCAACAAATACGGTTACAAACAGATAGGGATTGCCGATTATAAAAAAGTGGAACAGTCTGTACAGTGTTATGTAGCAGGAGAAATTTCCCATATAGAAAATGTAATGGCAAGTGAGTTTCGGGAGAAATCCACACGGAAGCTTCGAAGAGCAGAAGAAACATTAACGACCTCTGCCGAGTCTGAAAGAGAGCAACTTTCTGACACCACTTCTGTTTCCAGGTTTGAAATGCAGAGTGAAGTGGCAAAACTAATCCAGGAATCCAAAGATTTTCAGGCGGACACAAGTTTTAATGCGAGTTATGGAATGGGCGCTGGCGGCAAAATTAACATTGGCGCCGGAATGGGCTATGCCACTCATACTTCCAAAGAAGACAGCATACGGCAGGCAATAACCACTTCCAAAGAAATTACTGAACGGGCACTTGACCGTCTGGTAACCAAAGTCAAAGAAGAACGGGTAGAAAAGATAATTGAAGAGTATGAGGAAAACAACAAACACGGTTATGATAACCGTGGTTCCAGTCAACATGTGGCAGGTGTTTACCGCTGGGTAGATATTTTGTATAAAAACCAGATCATCAACTACGGAAGAAGGTTAATGTTTGAGTTTATGATTCCCGAACCCGCGAAACTTCATCTGCTGGCATTGGAACAGCCCGAACAGGAGGAATTTGATTTGATAGCTCCAATTGACCCTAGAGAGGATTCAGGTAATAAGATGGCCAAACCTTCTGACATTACAGAAAACATCGCCAGCTATTGGGTTGGAAAATTTAATGTTGAAGTTAAAGCCAAGCCCGAGAAATTTATTTACATAGGGAAGTCCTTAGCAGGTGATTATACGAATGAAAATTTAAGAATTGAATTCTCATCTTTAAAAGATGAAGTACAGATTCCCGAAGGATATAAATCAATTTCTGCTACGGTAACACTTTCAGGAGTAGATGACGGTGACACTCGAAATGGAAAAGGGATTATAGCAAACATTGGTAATGAACAAATTTTTGATATAAGTAAAGGAGCGCTTATAAGAAAAGTCGGATCTGCAAATACAATTAGAAATTTTGTAGGAGTAATTCCTATTTCTGTAACCTTTGCTAATTATTTCTCAGGCTCTGTGAATTTTTCTATTATGTGCGAGCTAACCTCTGAAGCTTATACCCAATGGCAAATCGAAACCTTTAACGCTATTATTTCCGCTTATGAAGAAAAACTTGCCGAATACAATGAGAAAAAAGAAGCGTTTGAAACAATTGAGCAGGAAGTGGTACGAACCAATCCCGGTTTTTACCGTAAAATTGAAAATATTGTTTTGCGCAAAAACTGTATTTCCTATATGATGAATAGAGCAGAAGGTTCCCTCTTACAGTATGGTCACGATATGTACAATAACGACGGGTTTACTACTTCTGAAGTAAAAACAACAGCAAGACTCGATACTTACGCCTCTTTCGTAAAGTTTATGGAACAGGCATTTGAGTGGGAAAATATTTCCTATAACTTTTATCCGTTTTACTGGGCAAATAGAGGCAACTGGAAGAATCTTTACAACACAGTCGAGGGCGATTCGCTTTTCCATTCTTTCCTGCAGAGCGGTATGGCGCGTGTGATAGCTCCGGTACGACCGGGATTTGAGGATGCTGTTCAGTTTTACCTGGCTACCGGTCTTGTGTGGGGAGGCGGACAGGTTCCGGTCATAGGTGATCCGCTGTTCCTTTCCATTGTAGATGAACTGAGAGAGATAAAAGGAGAACCGGAAGGCAAAGCATGGATTACCCGTGTGCCTACTTCCCTTACCATTCTGCAGGCAGGAAGCATAGGACTTGATGTAGGAGATGAAGCACTACCATGCGACTGTGCTGATCAGGATGAGTTTGAAGACCCGAGTGAAATCCCGTGTGATAACGGTTTTTCAGTAGAAGACAGCGTACTTGGAGGTGGAGAAACCACAGAACCCTGATTTTAGGGAAATAAGTAAAGTGCTTTGTAAAAAAGCAAAGCACTTTCCTTTTAACTTAAAATAATACTAACAAATACTCAGCACAATGAGTGAATTATCAGATATTATGGGCTATGAAAGTCCGTTTGGAGAAGACAGCCTGTTTGCTTCACCGCCAGAACCTGACATGTGGCTATACCGGATAATAAAATCAACCGAAGGGAGCGAGCTTATCAATCAATATTTGAAATATGATTATACGATTGAAGAGGCAAAGGGTATTGCAAATAAAGACATTGACTTCTTGATTTATATAGAAATTCCCGACAGTAACGGAATTACGGTTGAGTTCAACCGTGTGGTGCTTATCAAAATGAGTAAGGTGTTCAGGGAATATCTGACTGAAAACCCGAAGTTTATTCCCTATTATGCAAAGGAGATAGCGGAAAAAGAATATTCTTATGCGATTACTGAAGAAGAACTAACAAAAGCATTTTCACTGGAACTCAGGTACCGCAATACAAAGTACCTTGAATTTGCAGATGAAATGTACACCGAAAATGAACTGGCTGAAACCTTTTTAGATGCCGTATCAGATGGATTCAGAGGTTTAAAGATAGCCGAAGAATACTGGAATCCGGATCTGAAATCTGAAAAGTATCTCGGTCCTGAAAGATTTGTAAATACAGCTGTCCAAAAACTCCGGAAGCTATACCAAAACCTGAAAGCTATAAAGGAATTTCTTTTAAAAAATAAAGAGAATGTACTTGCAAGAAATCTGGCTCAGTTTATAGACAGCGCGATGAAGGACACTGCTTCTGTGATTCAGTGGCTGCTGAAGCTGAAAAGACTCACGCAGGTACAGTTCGCCTTCCTGTGCGGTATGGTAAACGGCTGTATAGAATTTCTGGCGGGAATTGTGGATATGGCGGTACTTGTCATAAAAATAAGAAACCAGATGGCAAACGGAACCATAACCGGAGAACTGGAGCTGGAAATGATGACGGTAATAGAGTCTGTGGAGTTTCTGATGGAGCAATACATACAAGACCCTGAATTCCTGAAAAAGCAAATGGCGGAAGCACTCGCAGGATATGCGGAATCAAGATATAAATCTTCCCTTTCCCGCTATGTGGTAACACATAATGCCGGAGAAGACACCATTATAGCTATAGATATTGTTATTTCTGTGATTACCATCGTAAAAGGACTTACCCAAGCGGCTCAAAAACTTCCTAAATTTAACAAATGGATAGATGATGTATTAGAGAATAGGAAGAAGAGAAAAATTCTTGATTCATCAAAAAGATTGGAAAAGGGATGGAAAAGAGGTTGGTCAAAAGAAAAAGTGCTTGAAAAGCCAAAAGGTAGCAGACCCGACCCGAAAGAGTATCTAACAACAAGCTATATCAAAGAACATATTGAACTTTTTGAAAAAGAAGGAATTGCTTCAAGAATTGTTTCAGAAGAAACATTTAAAAAACGTGGTATAGGTAAGCCTGATATAGGCAAAACAGAATTTGTAAGTAGAAAATCGGATATAGATGACATATTAATGCTTTCAATAGAAGAACAATCTATAAAATTAGGTATTCCTCTTGAGCAAATTGAAAAACACGGAATAGTAAGGATTGATTTTAAATTATCAAAAGATGTTAAAGTTGAAATGCCATCAGGAAATGAATGGGGTGCAAATGATAAATGGTTGCCAGGCGGAATTTTGCCCGAAGGTAATTTGGAAGCTACAATTAAAACCGAAGGTCTAAAAGAAGGAGTTCATTACACAGTTAAATATTTAAAAAAATGAGACAAGAATTAATTGATAGTCCTTGGGACTTTACTTTATATGAGGAGAACGGAATAAAAATCTTGGAAGTAGTCTATTGTAACAGCTTTGTTGATTTTTCAAGAGAATTTACACTTCAAGGAGAAGAACTTAATTATGATTTTGAGCAACTAAAAGCATTAGCTGAGGACATCAGAAAAAACTACGAAAATTACAAAGACAGAGAAGTTGTAGAGTAGGTAACGGAGTTTGTGGAGTTTCTGATGGAGCAATACATGCAAGACCCTGAATTCCTGAAAAAGCAAATGGCGGAAGCACTCGCAGGATATGCGGAATCAAGATATAAATCTTCCCTTTCCCGCTATGTGGTAACACATAATGCCGGAGAAGACACCATTATAGCTATAGATATTGTTATTTCTGTGATTACCATCGTAAAAGGACTTACCCAAGCGGCTCAAAAACTTCCTAAATTTAACAAATGGATTGATGAAGTACTTGCATGAAATGGAAAAGCAGCATTAAAAGAAGAAAAAGCTTTGCAGGAAGTAGGCACCTTTTTGATGTTTTACAGAGTATGACAGAGCAGATTCTATTTTATTTTTTTTATGGATGAAGGAGAAAATCCTCGAATTTGAAGATGTTTATTTGCCGCATTATATGAAAGAATTCGGGGTAAAAAGTGCTGATGAGCTGAAAATAGAAGCCGAACTGCAAACCATATTAGACCCTTGTGCTATGTGCCAGAAACAGATGGACAGGTTTCAGGAAATGTACAAGGCGAAAATCACGGTTTATTCCAGTGGAGGATCTAAAACTCCAAAAATAAATGATTTGTACAAAGTCCTTGAAGTTAAAAATCTGCTTCCCTAAATAAAAAAACACCTCAGCAGTTCAAAGCCTGTGAAAAACATATAATTTATTTTTATCTATAATTACAACTCCTGATGTGAAATTGGAAAAAATAAATCTTCCAATGGCTTCAAACTGTATGCGATTTTTCTTTTTTAATCTATATTTGACACCTATGAAAACAAAGAATACCATCTTATTTCTTTTTTTATTATTTCCAGTTGCTTTTCTTTTTTCACAGGAACAAGAAGAACAAAAAAAAGATAATTTTTATTGGGGCGTAAAAGCCGGTTTTAATTATGGCAGTTTTGGGGCAAAAGATATATATTCAGGACAAAAATCAGGATTGGAGGAATCAGACGTTTATGCAAGTATTTTTGCAGAGTACAAACTGAACAAGGAATTTTCACTGCAAACCGAATTGGGGTATTCTGCCACAGCTGAATTACTCTATTGGGAGTTTCCCGTTCTGTTAAAATATACATTTGAAGAAAAGTTTCAAGTCGGTTTGGGACCGAAGATTTCGTATATTTCTAATAACTATTTTTATGGAGGAGTGGAATTGATTACCCGATGGGGGATTTCATTACAAGGAACTGCGCAATACAATATCTCCAAGCACTGGCTGTTGGAAACTTCCTATACTTATGGTTTAAACAAACAGTTAAATGATTATACTTTGGGGTTTGAAAATGGTAAATGGCGTGCTTTCCGTTTGGGATTTGGGTATAAATTTTAAAAAAGACACACATTATGAAAATAAAAATAACAATTCTCTTTTTTTTAGGGTTTTCATTCTGCCTTATGGCACAGGAACAGGAAAAAAGGCTAAGTTTTAGCATAAAAGCCGGAGGTAATTACAGTATGTATCTGGGGACGGAAGATTTGGGTGTTTTTGGAGGTGTCCAATTACAGACACGTCTTGGGCAAAGGCTGTACCTGCAAAATGAACTGCTGATTTCCAGTACAGACGACATTTATTTTATGGAAATTCCTATTTTGCTCAAATACAAATTTTCGGAAAACCTGTATGGTTTAGGCGGAATTAGAGGAAGTCTGCCGCTCAATAATCAGGAAAAATACAACCAAAAAGAATTTGAAGCATCAGGAGGTTACGGAGGATATGATTATTTCGTAACGGATTTTGATGGATTTAAGTCTTCGTTGGATGTTGGCGTACAGCACTATATAAGTAAAAAATTATTTATAGAGGGCATTTTCAGCTTCGGTCTTTTTAAAAGTATGTCTGAAACCTATTATATAAACGATACGGGTTATTCAGAAACATCCGAAACCAGATTTCACAGATTTAAAGCCGGTATTGGCTATGTTTTTTGAAACCGGTTTTAGACAGTAATTCCCATTTGGGTTTCTATCATAGGAAAATCTTAAAATATTTTGCTGCCAATTGTCTCTCAGTATATTATTGATAAAAAAACACCTCAGCAGTTCAAAAACCCCCGAGGCGTTATCAATTTAATTTCTCATTTTAATTTTTCAAAAACGAAGGCAGTTCCATCGGGATATCCATCAGCAGGATTTCGGAATCTTCGGTGGCTTCGATATTGAAACTGTCGGTGTCCCAAATCCCGAGACCGTCTCTCTGATTGAGCTGATGATCACCGATTTTGGCTGCACCTTTGATCACAAAGACATAAACACCGTTTCCGTCTTTTTTGATTTTGTATGCCTTTGAAAAACCTTTGTCAAAATCAGCCAGACTGAACCAGGCATCCTGATTGATCCACAGACCTTTGTCGTTTTTGTCGGGCGAAACGATCTGTTGAAAATCATTTTTAACCGAATGTTCAACGATGCTCATCTGTTCACCTCTCGGTTCAAGGTTCAGCGCTCTCGGAAAAAGCCAGATCTGAAGAAATTTCACCAATTTGTCTTTGTTGTGGTTGTATTCGCTGTGCATCACACCGGTTCCGGCAGACATCACCTGGATTTCGCCTTTTTTGATCACACCGACTGTACCGGTCGAATCTTTGTGTTCCAGATCGCCTTCGAGCGGAATTGAAATGATTTCCATATCCCGATGCGGATGGGTTCCGAAGCCCATTCCCGGCTGAACGGTGTCATCGTTCAAAACCCGAAGTACACCAAAGCTCATTCTTTCTTCATTCATATAATTGGCAAAGCTGAAAGTGTGAAAACTGTCCAGCCAGCCGTGATTTGCATGGCCTCTTGATTCGGCTTCGTGAAAAATTGTTTTCATTTTGATCTCTTATTTTTACACTGCAAAGTTGATCAAAATCAAGCCGATATACATTGATGTAGGGTAAGAACGAAATTACAGCATTTTCAGAAAAGCAACTTCTTTGTCGGTCAGTTTTCGCCAGTCGCCTCTTTTCAGATTTTTCTTGGTCAGTCCGCCAAAGACAACACGATCGAGTTTTTCG
The DNA here is from genome assembly GCA_019455045.1 of Flavobacteriia bacterium. GTDB lineage: Bacteria > Bacteroidota > Bacteroidia > Flavobacteriales > Weeksellaceae > Moheibacter. The sequence goes on along the minus strand of JACFND010000006.1, from coordinate 48,168 downwards.
ACTTCATAACCCAGTTTTTCAAAAATCCTCCTTACGACATGGTTCCAGCCGATATGGATTTCGATTCCGATTTCGGTTTTTGGCTGACCTTCGATGTATGAAATGCTGTCCACATGAGCGACACCTTCGGGTATCAGTCTGATTCCTTTTTTGATTTCTTCCATGTGTTCTGACGACAGTTTTTTGTCAAGCGAAACATGATAGACCTTGTGTACATTGTGACTCGGATGGGTCAGTTTTTTGGTCAGATAGCCGTCGTTTGTAAAAAGCAAAAGGCCGGTGGTGGCACGGTCAAGTCTGCCAACGGGAAAAATCCTGGCGGTGGTGGCATTTGCTACCAGATCCATTACAGTCTTTCTGTCTTTTTCATCTTTTGTGGTGGTGATAAATCCTTTGGGTTTGTTGAGCAGGATGTACACATTTTTTTCGGCTTTGATTTCGCGGCCGTCAAATCTGACCACATCGCCGGGCTGAACTTTGTATCCCATTTCGGTCACCACTTTTCCGTTGACTTCTGCCAGACCTGTTTTGATGAATTCGTCTGCTTCTCTTCTTGAACAGATTCCTGCGTTTGCAATGTATTTGTTCAGACGGATGGTGCCGTCGTCTTCGGGTGCTTTTTTGATTCGGGATCTGAAGGGTTTGTCAAATTTTTTGAATCCGGGTTTTGATTTTGCCCCCGGTTTTGAGAATGATTTTCCGGTTGATTTGGGTGAGAATTTCTTTTCGGTTTTGTCCGAATTCTTTTCAAAATTTCCGGTTTTGGATTTTCCGGCAGTTTTTCCGGTCGATTTTCTTTCTGTTTTTGAATTTGATCTTCCGGCCGGTTTTCCGAGGGAAGCATCACGCCTTTCCTGTTTTTTCATTTTGTATTTTTTTTAATTTATTGGTTTGATTCGCGTGAGGGATGAAGGCATTTGTCTGAGCTCTCCCGACTTCGTCGGGAAGCGAGTGCCGCCAGCCCGGTCCCGTTGCGCAACTCCGTTGGATTTGATTCTGAAAATTTGAATCGCAACGGGAACACGCCCAAATCATTTTTTAAATAATATTTTGCAAATCTAATGGATTTAAATCAATGAATATCATATTGAAGATGCCAAATCCGATCAGCAGTTTGAAAATCAGATAGATTATTTTGAATGCGGTCTTTGAACGGCCCGTCCAGACCGGAATCATCATCAGCACGAGCAGTATGGATGTGAAGAGAAAAAAGTATCTCATATAGCCGGTGGCGCTGTTGTCCCACATGAAAACCGAGAGTGCGGCGGTGATGAACATGAGCGGCAGCAGTACCTGTTTTGTCTTTTTTTCGCCGTAAACAACCGGCAGTGTGCGGTAATTGTAAATGACGTCGGCGGTGGATGTGGTGAGGTCTTTGACGATGTCCATGCACAGCAGCAGCAGAAACAGGAAGGCGGCGTGGAAAAATATGATGGGCGAGTAGTTTTCGTAATAAAGGAAAAGTGCGAAAAACGGGAATACGGTGAGCATGACCGAATAAAGATTGTTGATCAGTACGATTCGGTTGACTTTGTGTGAATAGAACCAGACCAGGAATTGGTAAAATCCAAAAAAGATCATCACCCGCCAGGAGACCATGAGTGCGGCGAGCAGTGCCAATGCATTGAGAAACAGATAGGTGTTGAGCTTGAATCCCTGGCTGATGAATCTTTCGATATAATTTCTGAGCGGCCGCTGGATAGCGTCTTTTTCGAGGTCGTAAAAATTGTTGATGATGTAACCTGCCGCAACGCTGAGCAGTGATGCAAGGATGATGAAGTTCAGATTTTTGTCAAACAGTATCTCGAGATGATTTTTACCGTTGCTGAAGATAAACAGACTCGCCATATACTGTGCGAGCGCGAGCATTGCAAGATTGTAGCCGCGGGCAACCGAAAAAAGCGCAAGCAGTTTGATCAACAGTTTTCGCAGGCTGTATTCTTTCATTGAAGCTGTGATTGGATGACTTTGTCTGCAAACCAGCAGCTGGCGCTGACGCTCAGATGGTTTTCTTCTGCATATTGAAGCACTTTGTCAACCAGTTTTTTTCCGTAACCGAGACCTCTGAATTTGGGTTCGACCAGTGTGTGGTTGATCGAGATCGAATCTTCCTTTCGCCATCTGAAGGTGATTTCACCGACCCTGACTTCATCAACGATCAGATAAAACCCTTCTTTGGTTTCACCTTCAATAAATTCAAAACGTTCCATTTTTTTAAAACTTATAGATGACTTCGGTATCAAAATCTTTCAAATGCTCTTTTGCGCTTTCATAATCTTTTGTAAAACCGAGTATGTATCCGCCGCCGCCCGAACCGCAGAGTTTCAGATAGTAGGAATTGGTCTGTATGCCGTACTGCCATACGTCTAACAGTCTTTGCGGAATCATCGGTTTGAAGTTCAGAAATGCCCAGGTGGACAGTTCTTTCAGATTTGAAAACAGCGGATTCAGATCTCCTTTTACAAATGCATCGATACAGGCGTTGTTGTATTTGATGAATTCTTCTTTGAGTGTTTTTCTGAAACCTTCCTGTTTGAGTTTTTCAAAAAAGATATGGACCATTGGCGCGGTTTCGCCCGGGCTGCCCGAGTTGACCAGGAAGATGGCTCCGTTTCCTTCTTTCTGTTCGGGTATGCCGACGGTTGAAATATCTGTTTTTGAGTTGATCAGCAGCGGCAGATTCAGATAGCAGATCAGCGGATCGATGCCCGAGCTTTTTCCGTGAAAGAATGATTCCATCTTTGAGAAAATATCTTTCAGTCTGCCGATTTTGTCTTTTGTCAGTTCTTTTGAAGTATCGATTTTGTTCAGCGAATAAGCTTCGTAAATCGCGGCGACCAAAGCACCCGAACTGCCGACACCGTATCCCTGCGGAATGTCTGAATCGAAGTGCATTCCTTTTTTGATATCCGCATCCAGTCTTTGGAAGTCGAATTCATCTTTCAGATTTTCGGCCAGATAGACAGAGAATTTGCGGATGCTTTCGTTGGATACTTCAGAATTGTTTTCTTTGCTGAAGTTCAATGAGCCCTTGTATGAATTGTACGGAATGGTGAGACCTTTGGAGTCTTCGATGATACCGTATTCTCCAAAAAGCAGAATCTTCGCGTAGAACAAAGGGTTTCTCATTGGTTGTAATTACGGTGCAAAGATATGAACTTTTTGGGATTTTTAATTTTATTATTAAACACCGGGTTTATAATTGTTTATCAATAAAATGTTTTGTGTTTTTAATTATTTCATTTTTCACATGGCTCCAACTGTAATCCTTAATCATAATTGGATCATTCTGGATATCAGCATCATCAAAATAAGTCAATGAACGTATTAGAAATGTTGTATCTGTATGAGGATATTTATTCATGTAAAAATTCAGCATATCGTTAATTGAAAATATTTTCAGTAATTCATAAAAATCAAAAAAATCTTTTTTCTCTCCTCTTTGTGCAATTGCGCTTAATTTCATTGCTGCGATATCTTTGATCGAAAGCATTCTGATGTTTTCATCAATTACAATTTCATCAATCAAATCATAGGGATATCTTATAAAATCAACTTTAATTCCACCAATTGTTCCGCTTAGAGTCATATTACTTTCAATGTCCCACCTATACTCGTATTTGTTTTCTATGCAAAATTTTTCAATCTTTAATTTTAAATCTTTCTCGTCAAATTCTGAAATTGAAAACAAATCCAAATCAATTGAAATTCTATGACCAATTTGTAAAGCGAGTGCAGTTCCACCAACAAGGTTAAAGGAATTTAGATATTCAAAAGCCATAAGCTTTCTTAGTAATTCCAGTGTTGCGGGGTAGATTGACTGAGTTTGTAGCATCTGAAATCTTCTTTTTTGAGATCAAAAAGTGCAATGGCAAAGGACAGCGTTTTTTTATCAAGATATCTTGTATTGGTTAAAACTTCCTTTACTTTTTCTTTCCCATAATATCGAATTACCTGAAGTATGTCATCAAGTTTGCCTTTCATAAATACTCGCGGAATTATATGACCGGCATGTTTGTCGTAGTCAAATTTAGTTTCGTCAGTATCCCAAAATAAACCTGCTGAAAAATTCATAATACGAATATACGAAACAAAGTTCTGATTGCCTTAACTTTTATGAGCCTGAATCTGTCAACGTTTTTTTTGATTTTGAATTTTTTCGAAAAAACTGACAGTTTTTTATCTTTGTTCTGCTGCCAATGAAATTGATTTTTTTCGGCAAAACAAATTCAAATCAGATGAAAAAAGAATTCAATCCTCAGAATCAGACCGAAATTTTGGAAATCCTGGCCAAAAGATTTGACCAAAACAGTGACAGACACAAAAATTTGAAATGGGAAGATGTTTTGAAAAGACTTGAAAACAATTCCGGGAAACTCAATGTTCTTTATCAAATGGAAATGACCGGCGGTGAACCCGATGCGGTTGATTTTGATCAAAAGACCGGTGAATTTATTTTCATCGACTGTGCCAAAGAAAGTCCGGCCGGAAGAAGAAGTCTTTGTTATGACCGCAAAGCTTTGGAAGCACGAAAAGCCAATAAGCCTGCCGGAAACGCAATGGATTTCGCAGCCGAAATCGGAATTCGGATGCTGACCGAAGAACAATACCGGAAATACCATCCTTTGATAGGATTTGACGCCAAAACTTCGAGCTGGGTTCTGACACCGGACGAAGTCAGAGCCTTGGGCGGTGCTGTCTTTTGTGATTATCGTTTCGGAAGAATTTTTACTTATCACAACGGCGCAGAATCCTATTATGCATCAAGAGGTTTCAGGGGACTGGTGAGGGTTTGATCCAATACAAAATCCACTGCCTGAGAACCGTGAGAGTCGGGTCGTCAGACAGCGGAATTGAGGATAAAAAAGGGACAAAGAAGTTAAGGCAGTTGATTAAATTGTGTTGGTTAGAAACTGTAATTTGTCCAGGCAAAAATTGAAGTCGGACAACCTGCGTTGCCGGATTCAATTTGAGCGCCGGGAAATCCTTCTGTCGGATTAATTTGTTTGCCCAAAATTTGAGAAGGGCTCAATGCGCTGGTCAGATTGATGGTCGAAGTCGGATTGCCGGTCCCTTTTCCGTCGGTAAAGTCAATCAAATCGATAACCGTACCGCTTCCTTTCACCAAAGCATTTGTAATATTGACTTTTGCGCCTCTTCTGATTTTGATGACATCCTGCATTTTGTTGGTCAGGTTCTGCACATCACCGTCGGTTGCTGCTGCCAGTCTGAGATCGAAGGTTACATTTTTCACCGTAAAGTTTGACTGACCGTCCTGATCCGGAAAATTACCGTCCAAATTTCCGTCGGCTTCAATACCTCTCGGATCGGATTCGGTGCTGGTATAACCGTTTTGCCAGATTCCGTAAGCATTCTCCAAGGTCCCGGTATAACCCTGAGTGAAATCAAACATATCATCGTCGCTGTCCACCACCAAAAGATTTTTCACATTTACCGAACCGCCGAAAAACTCAACACCGTCATCTGCGCCGTAAGGAATATAAATATTTTCAATTACGGTTCCGCTCCCTACTCCATTCAAAGTCAATCCATTGTGTTCAACATCTGCACTTGAGCGCGCGCCGGTATAGGCCAAAATCAGATAAGTGATTGAACCGGAGCTGTCATTCGGATTGTTTCCGCCATACTGATGTGCAGAGCTGATTTCGGTACTTCCGATGGTTCCGCCCGAAAGGGGAGCACGACCGTTGATAACCAATCCGCCCCAATGCCCGGGTTCTGCATTTTCAATATCGGCAGTCATCGTTACCGGATTGCTCGCAGTTCCGTTCACATTGATTTTTCCGCCTTGAAGTACAAGAATGTAGTTGTTAAAACCTTTTTTGGCTTTGATCATGGTTCCAGCCGGAATGTTCAGTACACCGCCTTCTTCCACGATTACCGGACCGGTAATGGTATAAGTAATGGCTGGATCCAGTGTTTTACTTCCGTCAATACTTCCCACCAGTTCGTCTTCGCTGACAGTGATAGGTGTATTCCCATTGTCGTCATCGCTGCATGAAATCATCGTAGCAGCACCGGCAATAATTAATGTCATTAAAGCTGACTTTAAAAAATTTGTTTTCATCTCTTTTTGATTTTTAAAATTTGGTTTATTTATTATTTTCATTTTGATGAAATTTTCAGGGGATTTTTTCACCTTTTAGGGCTGGGGAAAAGAAAAATTCCCTGAAAATATTCTTTATAATTAAAATTTGATATTCATTTTTATAATTCCAAACCGACACCCAAACTCAGGTTGATGCCTTTTTTGTATTGGTTCAATACTATTTTTTCATGGGTCAGCGAGCTTTCTCTTGTCAGATTGAAATTCGGATTCAGTATATTGGATGCCTTGAATTTCAGACTGATTTTTTTATTGAAACTGAATGATGAAACAAAATCCAGGGTAGGTACACCTTCTTCTATGATGTCTTCAAATCCTAAAGTTCCGTTGGTGTAAATTCTGTCGCTGAAATAGTTGAACACCAAAGACGAAGTCCAGTTGTGTTTCTCATTTGAATAATAATAAGTCAAATCAGAATTCGCAATAAAGGGTGCAGCCCCTTCTAATCCGGAACTTCTTTCGGGTGTGTTCTCTAATTTCAGCAGCAAATCGGTGTACAAAACAGATGCATTCAATCCGAAAGAAAGTTTGTGCTGAGAGCCGCTTTCAAGCTCACGATTGTAAATGTTTTTTCGCAATTCCACTTCTGCTCCCGTTACATTCGCAAAGTCGCTGATGTTGTCATATGTCAACAATCCGGCAGAATTTCCTTTGTCCACACGGCCAATCGGATTTTCGATTCTCTTGTAGAATGCACCCACCGAAAGCAGCTCGGCATTGCTCAGATAAAAATCCCATTTCAGGTCAAAATTGTAATTGTCGGACGGTTTCAGATTCGGATTTCCTTCACTCGCAAAACCGATGTTCACATACTGATAAGGCGAAATTTCCTTGGATTGCGGCAGCGTATAGGTTTTGCTCACACCCAATCTCAACGCGTTTTTGTCGTTCAAATCATATTTCAGATTCAGACTTGGCAAATAATAGAATTTTTGAATGCTGTTGCTTTTGTCCGCTCTGCCAGGGACATCATATTCCACATCCATATCCACATGGTCGAAACGCAAACCTGCATTGGCTGAAAATCTTTTTGAAAATTGGTAAGTTACTTCTGCAAAAGCCGACTGTATATTTTTGTTCACGCTGTAGCTGTTCGGACTGCCTTCCGATATTGAGAACAGACCCTGGTTGTAATTTTGCTGATTGTACAATTCATCCAATCGTATATTGTCAATACTCCATGCACCCGGAATGGCCGAGAAGTTATATTCCACCGCTTCAAAATCATTGTCCGACAAATAAGCATTGTAGCCCACCGAGATTTTGGAACGACCGCTTTCCGTTACATCATTCAGTTTGAAATCGAATATCGCCTGTGCGTTGTAATTGTTTTCCTGCAATTCGGAGAAAAATCTTTTCTGCCGGTTGCTTCCGGTCAGACCATAAGTGCCGTCGCTTTTTCGGGAAAGATAATTTTCTCTTCTGTCAGGTTCATAACCTTTGATGGAATTGTATGAACCGTTGATGCGCAAATCCAATCTGTTAGTCAGCGTCCATTGGGTCAGTAACTGATGAGTCATCAGCAGATTGTCATTGATTTGCTGTCTTCTCAGATAACCCATGTCCTGATCGCCGTCCTGATGTTTTTCGGAATGTTTTCCGCTGTATTCACCCACATACTGGTCGCTGGCGTGAAGCATCATAAAGTTGTAGGCAATGGAATTTTTATTGCCAAATCCGTAATTCAAATTCGCCAAAATCAATTGGCTGATGTTTTCAGAATATTTTTTCCCGGTCTGATCCTGATAAATGATTCCTGCGGTATTCATATTCCTGACAATTTCTTCCGAATAAGAATAATCGGATGACTGGCTTGCAACCACGAAGAATGACAAAGGATTATTACCGATTCTGAATTTCTTTCCGCCCGAAAGTTTGAAACTTTGGTTGATGGGCAATTTCGCCACCGAAGGATCAAGACGGTTGACAAAATCGAATTTCCCGGCTGTTGGACGATCTTTTTTGGCAAAACCAAATGAATTGACCCCGTCTGCTTTCAAAAAGTCCACACCTTTTATGTTGGTGTTGAATCCGGCCGAAAAATCAACCCCTAAAGTCGAGCTGTTGAACAGTTCTTTTGAAGTGATGTCAATGATGGCACCGGCTGCATCACCGGTATTTCCTGCCGAAAAAACCTTGTTCACACCGATGTTCTGAATTACATCCGTACCAAAGAAACTCAATGCAATATTTTTGTATTCCGGGTCTTCGGACGGAATCGGCAGTCCGTTGAGCAAAGTCGCGTTGTATCGGTCGCCCAATCCGCGGACAAACACATTTTTCACACCGTCCTGTTTGGATACACCTGAAACTTTGGACACCGCATTTTCGGCATCGCCCACACCTTTGCGCGACAATTCCTGTGCGCCGATGCTCTGACTTGCCACAATGGATTTCCGCTGATCTAGCAGCAGAGCCGTTTCCGATTCACGGTTGATTCGCACCACGATTTCCGCTGCACTCAGCCCTATGCTCCCGGATTCCAATTCTAAATTCAACTCTGTGGTTTCATTTGCCTTGACCACAATGCCTTCCTGAGTAACCGGCTCATAAGAATAATGCTCGGTCGTAACCGAATAAGTCCCGACCGGCACGTCATTGATGATAAATTCGCCGTTTTCGTCGGTCATTTCTTCATAAAAAATATCTTCCACAATTACCGTAACCCCAAAAAGAGGTTCTCCGGTTTGCTTATCCGTAATCCGGCCCTTGATGGTTCCGTCCTGGCTCAGCGCAAAAGCACTGAAACTCAGATACACCAGCAAAGCCATACATACGGTACCAAGTCTTCTCACGGTCGTCTGCCGTCCTTTATCATTTTGCATAGAAAATCTTCATTTTTATTTTCAGTGCAAATGTCCTCTTGCGGTGTTACGAATCGGTTAAGCCGGAATTACATTTTTATTAATTTATGAAACATAAGATGAGTTTTAGTTAACATAAATTCAGTTGGTAAGAAATTCTTACGAACTGTTACTAACAGCAAAAAATACTATACCAAGCATTATAAAGAGGAAATTTATTTGGATTATCTGAAATATAGTAGTCATCCAAAATTACCACCAACAGAAACATCCGGCATTTTCATTAAACCCAAAACCATCTTCGTAACCAAACCGTAACAAAATCGTAACCTCACTGTGATTTTGGTTTTGGAATTTTGCAGCTGAAAAACAGGAAGATGAAGAAATATATTTTGGGCTTGCTTCTTATACTGCTGTATGTGGGAAGTCTGAATGCCCAAAGAGTCAAAGGTTCTGAAACGGTGCTGCCGATTACCCAGAAAGCAGCCGAGATTTTCATCAAATCACATTCCAGATCGGATATCACTGTTACCGGTGGTGGCAGCGGCGTGGGAATTGCTTCTCTGCTGAGCGGTACCACCGACATTGCACAGACCTCGCGCAGAATCAAATTTGACGAACGAAAAAAAATCAAATTTGCGGGCAATGATCTGAAAGAAGTCGAAGTCGCCTTTGATGCGCTTGCCATTGTAGTACATCCGTCCAACAGGGTTTCCCGGCTGACCCGCGAACAATTGCAGGGAATTTTTACCGGAAAAATCAAAAACTGGAAGGAAGTCGGCGGCGAAGATTTGAAAATCATTCCTTATTCCCGCGAAACCTCATCGGGGACTTATGAATTTTTCAAGGAAAGCGTACTGAAAAACAAAAATTTCATGTCGGGCATCATGAGCATGCCGGCCAATGGTGCGGTGATTCAGTCGGTGAGTCAGACCCGAGGTGCAATCGCTTATGTCGGTCTGGCCTATCTTTCCGACAAAGTGAAACCTCTGGCGGTTTCCTATGATTCGGGCAAAACCTTTGTAAAACCTTCGGTGCAGAATGCCAAAAACAAATCCTACCCGATTGTAAGACCGCTCTATTATTATTACCTGTCAAAAGATGAGGCCAAAGTGAAGGATTTCATTGATTACCTGCTCTCGCCTGCAGGTCAGAAAATTGTGGAAGAAACCGGTTATGTACCTGTCAGTTAATCAAAACTCAACAAATGGCACAAAAAAATCTTTTGGGAAAAATTATTGAAAAGACTGCAGAAAGTCTGCTTACCGTCAGCGGCGCACTGACGACCATTGCAATTTTGTTCATCACCATTTTCCTTTTCAAAGAAGGTTTCGGTTTGTTCAAAACGCCGGCCATAGAAGACGGCTACGGACTTTATGTAAATCCCGAAAATCCGGTCAATCAGCTGCATCCCCTGGATGTCAAAAATATGTATGACGAGGAAATCATCAATTGGAAGGAAGTGGGAGGAACCGATTGGGAAATCATGGTTTTCAGGATTGACGATGTGTTTGATTATTATTCGGATGAGGATTTGGGTGAAAACTACGGTCTGCTTCCCGAAAAATTAGGGCATATCATCTCTGACCACAAAAATATCATCGCTTATGTGCCGGAAGAATTTGCACCTTCGGCTGCACAGGGCGCAAAAGAAGTGAAGGTTCTCAATACCACGGTTTCGGATTTCTTTCTCGGAAAAGAATGGCTGCCCACAGCCACGCCATCGCCTTTGTTTGGTTCATTGCCGCTAATTCTGGGCACCTTGCTGGTCAGTCTGATTGCCATTGTTTTGGCATTGCCTTTGGGCTTGGGCGTTGCGGTTTATTTGTCGGAACTGGCGGATGAACGGATGCGGAAATTCTTGAAACCGGTCATCGAACTGCTGGCGGGTATTCCTTCGGTGGTGTACGGCTTTTTTGGTTTGGTGGTGGTTGCGCCTTTGGTGCAGAAAGCTTTTAATCTGCCGGTGGGTGAAACTGCTTTTACAGGCGGATTGATTTTGGCCATCATGGCTCTGCCGACGATTATTTCGGTAGCTGAAGATGCTATCAGCAATACGCCGAGAGCAATGCGCGAAGCCAGTCTGGCACTGGGAGCCACCCAATGGCAGACGATTCGCAAAGTGGTGATTCCTTATGCCGGTTCCGGGATTTCGGCGGCTGCAGTTTTGGGCATCGGTCGTGCGGTGGGTGAAACCATGGCGGTGCTGATGATTACCGGAAATGCGGCGGTGATTCCCACTTCGATTTTTGAACCCGTCCGGACCATTCCGGCCACCATTGCGGCAGAATTGGGCGAAGCACCTTCGGGCGGTCAGCATTATCAGGCTTTGTTCCTGCTCGGTTGTATTTTATTTCTGATATCGATGATTATTTCAATTGTTTCTGATTTGATTTCAAAAAAGAAAAATTACAAAAGCGTATAAAATGAATCAAAAAATAAAACAAAAAACAGCCTTCTTTTTATTCCGTTTGTTCAGCTTTTTCATCGTTGGAATTTTGGTGAGCATCCTCGGATTCATCGTGATTAACGGTATCAGCGTAATCAGCTGGGATTTCCTGACCAAATCCCCGACCGATGGCATGACGGCAGGCGGAATTTTTCCTGCCATTGTCGGAACCTTCTATCTGGTCATCGGCAGTTTGATTTTTGCGGTTCCTTTGGGCGTGATGTCCGCAATTTACACCACCGAATATGCCGGCAACGGCTACATTGTCCGTTTCATCCGACTGATGACCAACAACCTGGCAAGTGTGCCTTCCATTGTTTTCGGACTTTTTGGTATGGCTTTGTTTGTCAATAATTTAGGTTTTGGAGATTCAATTCTGGCGGGTTCGCTTACGCTTGGTCTGCTGACTTTGCCTTTGATTATTCGTACTTCGGAAGAAGCATTGAAGGCGGTTCCCGATGCTTATCGCAGCGGAAGTCTGGCTTTGGGAGCAAGCAAACTTCAAACCATCCGAAAAGTGGTTTTGCCGATTGCTTTGCCCAATATACTGACCGGTGTGATTCTTTCCATCGGAAGGGTTTCGGGCGAAACTGCACCGATTCTTTTCACGGTTGCAGCTTATTTTCTGCCGAATCTGCCGCAGAGCATTTTCGACCAGGCGATGGCGCTGCCTTACCATTTGTATGTACTGGCAACAAGCGGTACAGACCTGGAAGCTTCGCGCCCGATGGCTTACGGAACGGCCTTGGTGCTGATTGTCATCGTGCTGGTTTTCAATCTGTCAGCTACGCTTTTGCGTCAGGGCTTAAACAAAAAATTTAAACAAAATTAAAGATGATAAAAGTTAAAGACATCAATTTCTATTACGGAGATTTTCATGCACTGAAAGACATCAGCATTAAAATCAAACCCAATACTGTAACGGCTTTTATCGGTCCGTCGGGTTGCGGGAAATCTACTTTCCTCAGATTGTTCAACCGGATGAACGATCTGATTGCGGACACCCGTTTGGAAGGCGAATGTCTGATTGATGGCAAAGACATTTACGGAAAATCTGTGGATGTGGACAAATTGCGCAAAAATGTGGGCATGGTTTTTCAAAAACCCAATCCCTTTCCAAAGTCCATTTTTGAAAATGTAGCCTATGGTTTGCGGGTAAACGGGATGAACGACAAAAAGAAAATCGCACAAAGGGTAGAGAATTCATTGATTTCGGCAGCTTTGTGGGATGAAGTCAAGGACAAACTGAACAAATCTGCCTTTGAACTGTCGGGCGGTCAGCAGCAGCGTTTGTGCATTGCACGGGCTTTGGCGGTGAATCCAAAGATTTTGCTGATGGACGAACCGGCTTCGGCACTTGACCCGATTTCGACTTCCAAAATTGAGGAACTCATCCATCAGTTAAAGGAGGATTACACCATCGTCATCGTGACCCACAATATGCAGCAGGCGGCGAGGGTAAGCGACAAAACCGGATTTTTTATGTTGGGTGAACTGATTGAATACAGCGATACCAAGAAGATGTTCCTGAAACCGGACAAGGAAACCACACAAAATTATATCACCGGAAGATTTGGATAAAAAAATTATATGAAAAATAAAAAAACAATTGCGTTGGTGGCGCATGATAACTGTAAACAGGAATTACTCGACTGGGTCGGGATGAACTGGAGAAAACTGATCGAATTCAAACTGGTCTGCACCGGAACCACCGGCCGGCTGACCGTCGAGAAATTAAACGAATGTATGAAACCAGCCGGAATTGAGGATCAGCCGGATCTGACCCTGTTGAAATCCGGACCTTTGGGCGGCGATCAGCAGTTGGGTGCCATGATCTGCAACGGCGGTGTGGATATACTGATTTTTTTCTGGGATGCGATGGAACCTCAGCCGCATGATGTGGATATCAAGGCACTGCTCAGGATTGCAACCCTGTACAATATTGTTTACGGTTGCACACGGTCTTCAGCCGATTTCATCATCACATCTACATTGATGAACGGAAATTATACAACCGGAAGACCTGAACAAATTGATTTTTACCAAAACAGGGAATTGAGTCATATTTGACTTCAAGCCAGTTGAATGTCAATCAAATAACTGATTGAGACGGAAATTAAATTCAGAAAAAAATTAAAAAATTAATATAAATGTTACACAACGAACAGGAATTGATTTATCTGAGAGAGGAAATCAATCAGATGTGGAAACTGGTGATCTCGCAGGTGACAAAAACCAAACAGGCTTTGCTCAACAATGATGTGGAGCTGGCGCTGGAAATCATCAAACTCGAAAAAAGAGTGGATGGCATCGAACTGAAAATCGACAGCAGCTGCGAACACTATATTGCGCTTTACAGCCCGGTGGCGATTGATTTGCGTTTTGTGCTGTCCATCATGAAAATCAGCATCACGCTCGAAAGGATTGCGGATTATGCGGCCGGCGTTGCGCATTACGTTACTGAAAAAGATTGTCATGCCTTTACGTCCAAAATGAAAGAAATGCTGGAAATCGAAAGAATGTTTGATCTGCTGCTGAATATGCTGACCGACAGTCTGACTGCTTTCAATACGGAGAACACAAAAAGTGCAGGCAAAATTCTGTCAAAAGACAAAGAAGTCAACAAGATTTTCAACAAAGCCTTTGAAACACTTTTGGAACAGCTGAAAAAGGAAAACAAAGACATCGGCTGCGGACTGAATACGATCATGGCGATTCGAAAATTGGAAAGAATCGGCGATCATTGCAGCAATATCGTGGAGGAAATCGTGTTTTTTGTAGAGGCAAAAGTCCTGAAGCATAAAGGAAAAAATAAATAAACGCAGATTTTTTTAAGTAACTTTGGGCAGCAATTTAAAAACCGGAATGAGCCGAATTCTGATCGTGGATGATGACAGCAGCATAGCTGAAATTTTGGAGTTCAACCTGAAAAATGAAGGTTTTGAAGTGGACACCGCCATGTCGGCTGAGGAAGCATTGAAAAAACCGATTGCCGAATTCAATCTGATACTGCTCGATGTGATGATGGGCGGAATGTCGGGTTACAAAATGGCTGAAAAAATTCGAAAAGACGGACTGATTGTTCCAATCATTTTTCTGACAGCAAAAGACACCGAAAATGATATGCTCACCGGTTTTTCGGTTGGCGGAGATGATTATATTTCAAAACCTTTTTCAATCAAAGAAGTGGTTGCAAGGGTAAAAGCGGTACTGAAAAGAACCGGAAAATCGGGCGTTTCCGACAAAAACAAATTGATTTTCGATCGTTTTGTTTTGGATTTTAATTTGAAGGAACTGAGCATAGACGGCGAAAAAATCGCACTGACCAAAACCGAATTTGAACTGATTTCGCTGCTGGCCAAAAATCCTGACCGCATGTTTTCAAGAGAAAATATCATCGACAAACTGTGGCAGGACTCACCTTACATCACCGAACGGACGGTGGATGTGCACATTGCGCGAATCCGGAAAAAATTGGGTGACTATGCATCTGTTATTCACAACCGCGCCGGATACGGCTATCGGTTTAATACCGGGAATTTATGAAGCTGAATTACCGCCGTCGGCTGTTTTTGTATGTGGGGCTGATTTTTGCGCTGTTCACTGCAGGTGTGATTATTTTTGAACAGATACTTGAAAAAGATTACAAAACCCGTGTGCTCAGCGAACGGTTGGAAACTTATACCGAAATCATTCAAACCGGACTTTCAAAAAATAATGAAATCCAGACCGCTGAAATGTCCGAACTTCAAACTTTACTGCCCAAAGATTTGAGAATCACCCTGATTGCTTTTTCAGGCAAGGTGCTTTTTGACAATTCCATCCGGGATTATTCAAAATTGGAAAACCACAATGACCGCCCCGAAATTGTTAAAGCCTCACAATCGGGAACCGGAACCGACATCCGGTTGTCAGAATCAAACCAAAGAGAATATCTGTATTTTGCCAAAAATTTCGGAGATAATTTTATTCGTGTCGCACTGCCTTACGACACCCGTTTGGAACAGTCGCTGAAACCCGGCAATGCTCCGCTGTATTTTATATTGGCGGCTTTTGCGGTTTTTCTGTATTTTATTCATATCATCACCCGGCGCTTTGGAAAAACCATCGGTCAGCTGCGCGATTTTGTGCTTTCGTCCGATCCGCTTGAGCTGAAACAGCTTCAATTTCCGGACGACGAAGTGGGTGAAATCGGAATTAAGATTGCAGAAAATTATCAGAAACTCAAAGAAAGCAGAAGGAATCTGAATCTGGAAAAACAAAAACTGCTGCAGCATATTCAGATTCTGGAAGAAGGAATCTGTTTCCTTTCGCCCGAACACAAAGTGGAATTTCACAACGGATTGTTTATTCAGTATCTGAATACGATTTGTGATGAACCGGACAGCAATCCGGCGCTGATTCTGAGCGATCCCGGTTTTCGGAAACTTCAGAAATTTCTGAGCAAAAAGGAAAGTCCTTATTTTGAGGATAAAATCAAAAAACAGGGAAAAACTTTCTCGGTCAGAGCCAATGTTTTTGAAGACGGCAGTTTTGAAATCATATTGAACGACATTACAAAACAGGAAAAAGTAAAACAGCTCAAACAGGAAATGACCGGCAATGTGGCACACGAACTGAGAACACCGGTGGCGGGCATTCGCGGATATTTGGAAACCGTGCTGACACAGGATCTGGACGAAGAAAAGAAACAGTATTTCATCGAACGGTCTTTTCAGCAGGTTTTGGCGCTCTCTGAAATTATCAGAGACATGAGTCTGATTGCAAAAATGGAGGAAACTCCCGATTTGATTCTTACCGAAAAAGTGAATATTGAGGCATTGCTGCAAAGAATCAAAGAAGAAGTCGGCCCGCAATTGGAATCAAAAAATATGGAATTTGATTTTCAGCTGCCGACAAATACAGAAATCAACGGCAGTTCCAATCTGATTTATTCGATTTTCAGAAATCTTACCGACAATGCCATCCGTTATGCCGGTCCCGACACCAAAATCAATGTGAACATTTACAATGAAGATGCTGATTATTACTATTTTTCATTTTATGATACAGGATCGGGCATCCCTGACGAAAGCCGTCTGAATCGGATTTTTGAACGGTTTTATCGGGTGAACGAAGGCAGGACACGCGACACCGGCGGTTCGGGTCTGGGTCTGTCGATTGTAAAAAATGCGGTGATTTTCCACAAAGGAAAAATTTCTGCCAAAAACCGAAAGAACGGCGGGTTGGAGTTTCTGTTTACTTTGAAGAAGTGATTTTTGCAGATGGCAATTATAGATTCCAAGTTCCAATTTTTTCAGGTTCACACCCAAAATCAGTTGCCCCGCATCCAACAAATCTAAAAACCCAGACTTCTCAATTCCTCAATTTCATCAACGGTTTTGATCAGTCCTTTTCCAAGTCTTCTGAAACCGTCTTTTGTAATCAGGAAATTGTCCTCAATCCTGATTCCGCCAAAGTTTTTGTGTTTTTCAACCTCCTCATAATTGATGAAATCCTTTAATTTGTTTTCTGCTTTCCAAATATCGATCAGTTCGGGAATCACATAGATACCCGGTTCGACTGTTACCACAAAACCTTCTTCAAGCGGACGGCCCAGTCTGAGCGATTTCCACCCAAAAGTTTTGGTGTCTTTCGGATTATCCTGAGTATAACCGACATACTGTTCACCCAGATTTTCCATATCGTGCACATCCAGACCCATCATGTGCCCGACACCACACTGGAAAAACAAAGTATGAACATTGTTTGCCAATGCTTCTTCCGGATTTCCTTTGAGCAGACCCAGATCAGTCAGTCCTTCCACCAGTCGCAATGCAGCGGTGCGATGGACTTCTTTGTAATTCAGACCCGGTTTCATGATCGAATGAGAATCTTCAAACGCCTTCAGTACGATATTGTAAAAATCTTTTTGAGTTGAATTGAATTTTTTGCTCGCAGGAAAAGTTCTGGTCAGATCGCCGGCATAACCCAATGCGGTTTCGACACCCGAATCGTTGAGCACCATATCACCTTCTTTGAGCGTATTCATTCTGAAATGATTGTGAAGAATTTCGCCCCGAATCGTCATGATCGCCGGATATGAAAATCTGCATTCATTGTCAACAGCAAATTTCTCGATCGCGCTGACCAGCTGATATTCCTTTATTCCGGGTTTTGCCATCCGCATTGCCAACAGATGCATTTCGTTGGAAACATTGACCGCTTTTTCGATTTCTTCAATTTCTTCGGGCTGTTTGATTGACCGCTGTTTTACAATTGCTTTGATGAAACTTTCTGAAACATAAGTATCGACCTCCAGAATGCTGCAGCCGATCAGCTCACTGAGTTTCAAACGCTGAGCTGCGGAATAGGGCGGAAGGATATGAATTTTTTGAGATTTATCTTTTGCTGTTTTCAGATAATCCGACAGTTTCCAAAAATCCTTTCTGTTGTGAACACCTGATTTTTCTGCTTTTGACTGTATGGTTTCCTGTCTGCCCATCCAAACGATTGCGTCTATGCTCAGTTCGTCGCCAAAAATAATTGTTTCATCAGTATCAAGATCGATAACCGCAGCCAGTCCGGGTTCGCTGATTCCGAAATAATACAGAAAGCTGCTGTCCTGACGAAAAGGAAAAGTGTTGTCGGCAAAATTCATCGGCATTTCAGTATTCCCGATAAAAATCAGCAGACCCGACGATACATTTTTTTTCAGGATTTCCCTCCTTTTCTCATATATTTCTTTTGAAAACATGTCTTTGATTTCTTTGATTGGACTGTAAATTTAATACGAAACTGCAACAAATGACAGCAAAACCGACAAAAAGAAATTTGACAAATCGGTTTACATACTGACTGAATTTTTGGTAACTTGCAGTCAGTCTATAATTTAGGAGGTATGAAAAAGTTTTCTTTTTTATTTTTGTTCAGTTGTATTTTTCTGAATGCACAGCAGTCGGAACTGGTCAGCAATATCTGGTATCTCGAATCGGTATCGGACGAAATTCATGAGGGCAATGTTTATCCGCCGGTCAATGAAGAAATGTCGCAGATTACTTTTGAATTTTATCAGGAAAATGGCGAATGGTATTTTTTGACCGGAGCCTGTGCGCCGATTTCAGCAAAAATTTCAGATTTTGAAAATGATGCTTTCTTCTATTCTGATTTGGAATGCTGCGAAGAAGGTGAGATGTGTACACTGCCCGAGAATCAGGAATTTGAACAGCTCTACATTTCTTATTTCAATCAGATTCCCGATCCGGGGCTCTTTTATTTTATCAACGAAAATCCGGACGGTTCGCTGAGTCTGTATATGGGCACCCAGATTTTTCAGGAAATGAATTTCAGAAATGTCAGCCTGTCGGTTCAGGATGTCAATGATATAGAACAGCCCGAATACCTGCTGAATTTTCATGATAATGAACTCGTTGTTCAAAATCAAAATCAGACACCTGCAGCTGCTTCGGTTGAAATTTATGATTTGTCGGGCAAAAAGATTTTTGAAAATAACAGCCTGAGCAGTCAGCGCATCCAGGTTGGAAACCTCCCTAAATCAATTTATATCGTCAGGATCAGGGACAGTGAAGGAAGGATTTTCAGTAAGAAACTGAGAAAGAATTAAAAGATTTAAATTTTTATTCAGCAAAAGTAAAGCGGACAAACCTCCGCTTTTATTTGAATTTAATTTGAATCAACAGATTTTTTTACGGGTTGATGGTCAAAAACACATAAGCGACCAGATTGACCAGGAGCACCACTCCGTAAACCGAATTGCTTCGTCCGCCGATCAGTGAAATCATCACCGTAAAAATTGAAATCGCAATCAGTATGATCGACAGCAGATCCAAGCCCAGAATGACCGAGAAACCCCAGAAATAACTTGCAATCGAGACCGCCGGAATGGTCAACCCGATACTTGCAATCGCCGATCCCAATGCCAGATTGAGACTTGTCTGGAGTTTATTTTTTCTGGCTGCATTCACTGCCGCAATTCCTTCCGGCAATAGAATGATGGCAGCTATGATCACGCCGACAAGAGTTTTGGGCAGTCCGTATGATACAATCACTGTTTCCATCGGTATGGAAAGACTTTTTGCGAGCAGTACCACGATAGCCAGACTCACGATCAGGAATACCAGACTGATGACAAATGATCTTGTAGAAATGGTCACTGCATTGTGTTCCCTGTTTTCGTCTTCCGATACAATGAAATATTCTCTGTGTTTGGTAGTTTGTGCAGCTATAAATGCCACATAAATCACCAGACAGGCAAATACCTCAAAAAAAATCTTCGACTTGGTGTAGTACGGTCCCGCCTGACTGTTGGTAAAAGTGGGCAGCACCATTGTAAATGCAACAATCGAAATCAGGGTGACCAGCGCAATACGAACCGAATGGGCAGAAAAAGTCTGGGTATGAAATTTATTGCCGCCTATAAACAGACTGAGCCCGACTATACGTTCAGGATGAGCATCACCGCTGCATAAACCGTGTCTCGCGCAAATGAAGCATATTGTTCGCCGCCGGTAATCATCAGTGAGACGATGATGGAAACTTCAATGATGGTGATTGACAATGCGAGAATTATGGTTCCGTATGGTTCACCGACCCTGTGCGCAACGATCTCGGAATGATGAACCGCTGACATTACGCTGAAAATCAGCAGGATCCCGGCAAATATCTGAAACGGGATATTGTCGTCAAGATAGCCTGAAAGATACAAAACCCAGGCGAGCAGAGGGATTGAAGTTGTCCATTCATAAAACTTTCTGATTCCTTTTAATCTTTTGATTCTGCTCAAACATTGTATTTTGTCAATTTAATATAATTTCCTTTTTGAGTCCTGTATCTCTAACCCATAGCCTGTTCAGGCTTGTTCTGATTTCATTTTGTCCAATCCTCTGAAAGGACAATTTGGAATATCTCGAATTTCAAAAAACCGACCGTTTACAAAATTTCATAAAAAGTATGAAATCCATGCTTTTGACGGTTTTTGCAAGAATAAAAAAGTAACATGATAATTTAAGTCTGCATTGCATGAAATTTCAGGATTTTTTTTATGATAAATTTCAGTAAAACAAAGCTGAATTTGGCCACATAGGATTCAGGTTTGGAAAGAATTGGAAAAAAATGAAGTAATTTTTCTTGCAAAATCATAAGCTTTTTCAATTCAGATAATTAACCTGAGAACCCAATTCTTTTCAAATTTTTTCTGAATTTATTTCAGATTTGAATTTTAACTGTATTTTTGGGACAATTAAGAAATGGTTGGTCATTAAGATAATGTGCTACAACGCTCATGGTCAGAGTTCTAATTTTCACTGCTGTTTTTTGTTTTGGATTCAGTCTTTACGGACAGGAGTTCGATACCATTCCGAGAAAGAAGATTCGGCTCGTGAAAGTATTGGAAGGCCCGAAGATTAACGGTGTTCTGGATGATGCAGCCTGGCAGAATGCACCGGTGGCCACCGACTTTGTGGAGCGTCTTCCCAACAACGGCAGACCGATTCCCGACAGCCTTAGAACTGAAGTAAAGATCGTTTATGACGATTTTGGAATTTATTTCGGTGCGACCATGTACGATCCCGAACCCGAAAAAATACTGAAAGAACTGACCGAACGAGACGGTATCGGCAACGACGATTTCTTTTTTATACTGCTCAACGGATACAATGACCGTCAGCAGAGTCTTCAGTTTATCGTGACCGCAGCCGGCGTTCAGTATGATGCGAAAATGACCAACGGAAATGAGGATCCGTCGTGGAACGGCGTCTGGTACAGCAGTGTGAAAATCAATGATGACAGCTGGGTGGCAGAGGTTTTTATTCCTTATTCAGAAATCCGATTTCCAAAAAAAGATGTACAGTTGTGGGGTCTTCAGATGGAAAGGGAGTTTCGAAGAACCAGAACCCGATACAGCTGGAATCATGTGGACAATGTCAAAGGTTTGTTTTCGATTTATGATGGTGAAATTCACGGAATCCAAAACATAGATCCGCCGGTCCGACTGTCATTTCAGCCTTATCTTTCCGGCTATATCAACGATTATGACGGAAAATCCGATTTTGTTTACAACGGCGGCCTGGATCTGAAATACGGAATTAGTGATGCCTTTACGCTCGATATGATGCTGGTGCCCGATTTTGGTCAAACCAAATTTGACCCGAAAGTTCTGAATCTCACCGCTTTTGAAGTTCAGTATGAAGAACAGCGGCCATTCTTTACCGAAGGGACAGAACTGTTTACAAAAGGAGATTTGTTTTATTCGAGAAGAGTGGGCGGATATCCGAGTCTTTATCCAAATTTGTCGGCAGATGAGGAAATTGTAAAAGTCCCGGCGAAAGTGGATTTGATCAATGCCATAAAAGTTTCGGGTCGGACAAGGAAAAATCTCGGCATCGGTGTTTTCAATGCAGTCACAGAAAGGACTTATGCCAAAATTAAAAATACAGCCACCGGTCAGAGCCGAAAAGAACTGGTGGAACCGCTTGCCAATTACAATGTGGTCGCATTGGATCAGAGATTCGGACAAAACAATTCAATTTCCTTTGTCAACACCAGCACGCTGCGCGAAGGAAACTATCGGGATGCAAATGCGTCAGGCCTCTATTTTGATGTGACCAATAAAAACAATATTATGAATTATTGGGGAAATGCAGAAGCGAGTTTTGTCAAAGATACCGAAGATCTGTTTGGAATGGAAGGAAGTCTGTCGGCTGCCAAAATCAACGGGAAACACAGAGCCCAGGCAAGCATTTTATTCAGAACCAAAGATTACAATATCGACGATCTGGGTTATACCGGTCAGACCAATTACATCAATTATTTCGGCTATTACGGCTATCGGATTCTTCAGCCCAAAGGCGCATTCAATACCGCTTATCTGAATTTCAATCTGAATTATGGGCGAAGACTCGAACCGGATCTGTACAATTATTTCAACTTTAATTTCAATTCTGAATTTGAGACAAAAAAATATCTTTCGTTTGGTGTCGGATTTGAAACCGCTCCCTTTGGCAACAATGAAATTTATGAACCGCGCGTAGAAGGCCGTTATGTGAAAATTCCGGCATATTATTATCCGTCCGGCTGGTTTTCAACCGACTACAGAAAGAGACTTGCGTTGGATGTTAATCTGAGCTGGGTCAAATATGACCAGAGCGGACGAGACAAACTGACAATGAGACTGGCGCCGAGATTCAGGGTTTCTGACAAATTGAAACTTTTTCTGTCCTCACAGGCAACGCTTTCAGCCAACGAACAGGGATTTGTTGACTATGACGGAGTCAATATTTACTTTGGCAAACGCGACCGGAACACAGTTGAAACTTCGCTTGAATCCCAATTTATTTTCAATGATAAAATGGCGATGAACCTTGCATTCAGACATTATTACACAGATGTCAGTTATGATAAATTTTACACACTTGAACAGGACGGAGAGCTGACCCCCGACTTTAGTTACATTACAAATCAGAATGGAACTTACAATTTCTGGAACATCGATCTGCGTTTCAGCTGGTGGTTTGCGCCCGGCAGTCAGCTGACTTTTCTGTACCGAAATGCAATGGAAAGTTATAAGGATGTTTCCGGAATGAATTTTCGGGATAATTTTGATTATCTCTTTCATCAGCCGCAGCTGAACAGTTTTTCGATCCGAATCAGTTATTATCTGGATTACAATCGTGTAAAAACAATTTTCAAAAAGCGACATGAAACCGACGAAACCGTCAGATCGCACAATCAGCCGAGAAACGGCGGTCGGACCTATGTCAAAAATTACTGATTCATCAATTTCCATTCATCATCCGCATTCCGTATTTTTACCCAAAATTAATCAGACGGATATGATCAACTGGGAAAACATAAAAAAATACGAAGACATCACTTTTAAAAAATGCGAGGGCGTGGCACGGATTGCAATCAACAGGCCCGAAGTCAGAAATGCATTCAGGCCCAAAACCGTTTTTGAACTGCTCGATGCTTTTACGTTTGCAGAAGAAGATCGTTCGATCGGTGTGATTTTGCTGACCGGCGAAGGCCCTTCGCCCAAAGACGGCGGTTGGGCATTCTGTTCGGGCGGCGACCAGCGGGTGCGCGGTAAAAAAGGTTATGAAGGAGACGACCGTGTCGGACGATTGAATATTCTGGAAGTTCAGCGGCTGATCAGATTTTCTACAAAAGTTGTCATTGCAGTGGTCAACGGCTGGGCAGTCGGCGGCGGACATTCGCTGCATGTGGTCTGCGATATGACGGTGGCTTCAGAAGAACACGCGATCTTCAAACAGACAGACGCAGATGTGGCCAGTTTTGACGGCGGCTTCGGTTCTGCTTATCTCGCGCGTCAGGTCGGACAAAAAAGAGCAAGAGAAATCTTTTTTCTCGGTCTGAATTATTCTGCACGCGAAGCATTTGAAATGGGAATGGTCAATGCGGTGGTTCCTCACAACGAACTCGAGCAGTTTGCATTTGACTGGGCACAGGAAATTCTGACCAAATCACCGACAGCCATCAAAATGCTGAAATTTGCTTTTAATCTGATCGATGACGGTCTGGTTGGTCAGCAGGTTTTTGCCGGAGAAGCCACAAGACTGGCCTACGGAACCGACGAAGCAGAAGAAGGCAGAAATGCGTTTCTTGAAAAGAGAAAACGAAATTTTGACAGATTCAGATAGACAGCAGTCAAATCTTCTGTAATTTTGCCGAATCGTAATCCGATTTTGGCCGTCACCCAATATGCCTGATCCCGAAAATAAGATCCCGTCCGTTTGGAAAAATAAAGAATTCAGAGCACTGATTTTTCTGAGATTCTCACTGATTTTTGCACTTTTTATGCAAAGCACTTCGGTTGCTTTTGAAATTTTTAGAGTGACCCAAAAAGAAATCTATCTCGGCCTGATCGGACTTTTTGAATTTGCACCCATTTTATTTACAGCCTTCTACGCCGGTCAATTGGTTGACAGAAAGGACAAACAAAAGATGACCGCACGAACGATTGGCGCTTTTATGGTCGCATCCTTTGTGCTGATGACCATCAATTTCCCGTCGGTTCAGCAAAGGGTCGGAACTACAGTTTATCTGGCAGTCTGTTATCTCGCTTTTTTCATACTCGGACTGACACGGGCATTCAGCACACCCGCTGTTTTTTCGCTTTTGGCGAGAGTGGTCAGAAGAGAAAATTACGAAAAAGCAATCCCGATCAATTCATCCTCATTTATGATCGGAGCGGTGACCGGGCCTTTGGTAGGCGGTTTATTGCTGGCTGCGGTCGGAATTGAAATCACGCTTGCCATTGCATTTCTGATGATGTGTGTTTCTATGATTGCAATCTATCGGATTTCTCCCAAACCGCCCGAAGAATCAGAATTGAGTTCTGAAGAAACTCCGGTTCAGCGGATCAAAGAAGGTTTGAAATTCATCTGGGCAACACCGATTATCCTTGCAGTTTTGAGTCTCGATATGTTTGCCGTATTTTTTGGAGGCGCCGAGTCGATGCTGCCTGCTGTGGTTGAAAAAGTTTTGAACGCAGGTGCGGTTGAATTTGGCTGGCTGAGATCAGCCCACGGAATCGGAGCATTGAGCATGATGCTGATTTTGTCTTCAGTTCCGATTTTGAGAACCCGTGTCGGACCAAAACTTTTGGGTTCAGTCGCAGGATTCGGACTTTGTATCATCATGTTCGGTTTGTCAAGAAACTTTTATCTGTCATTCCTGATACTGATGTGCGGCGGTGCATTTGACGCGGTTTCGGTCATCATCAGACAAAGCATTTTGCAATACAAAACACCCGAAAATCTGAAAGGCCGTGTGTCATCCGTTAACAGTATTTTTGTGAGCAGTTCAAACGAATTGGGTGCATTCGAGAGCGGTGTTGCAGCCAGTCTGCTCGGTCTGGTTCCGTCGATTATTTTTGGCGGCGCGATGACCATTGTGGTTGTCATCGTCATTGCATTGAAGATCAAAGCGGTCAGACATGTAAGACTTGAATAATTGATTTTGATTTTTTGATTCTTTTGAAAACAGTTTTCAGCCGAACAAAATCAGTAAATTTGCAAACTATGAAGAAATGGATTCATGCCGCAAGATTGAGAACCCTGCCGCTGTCGGTCAGCGGAATCATACTCGGTTCGCTGATTGCACTTTCTGAAGGATATTGGAACTGGTGGATCTTTATACTCGCCTTCCTGACGACTTTGTTTTTTCAGATTTTGTCAAATTATGCAAACGATTACGGCGACGGAATCAAAGGAACAGACACCCATCGTGTGGGCGAAAAAAGAATCGTTGCTGCCGGAGAAGTCACGCCGGGACAGATGAAAACCGCAATTGTGATTTTCAGCGCATTGTCGGCAGTAACTGCACTGATATTAATCTATGTCGCGTTCAAAGAGAATTTTATTTATGCCGCGCTTTTTATCTTTTTGGCTTTTGCCTGTGTGTGGGCGGCGATCAAATACACAGTCGGCAGAAATGCATACGGTTATGCCGGTTTGGGTGATCTGTTTGTGTTTCTTTTTTTTGGGATTATTTCGGTTTGGGGCAGTTATACATTGTATGAACACGGCGAATTCAACAGTCTGATTTTTCTTCCGGCCGTTGCCGTCGGATTGTTGAGCACTGCGGTTTTGAATTTGAACAATATGCGCGATATGGATTCTGACAGCCGTTCGGGAAAACAGACGATTCCGCTCAAAATCGGTTTTCAGAAAGCAAAGGTTTATCAGTCATTTTTGCTGCTGCTTCCTTTTGTTTTGGTTATGATTTATCTGTATCTGTCTGAAAAATCAAACTTGTTTCATTTTCTGTATCTAATCCTGCTGATTCCGGCTTTTCTGATTTTGAAAACTCTTTTTTCGACCGAAGATCAGCGGCAGCTCGACAAAGAATTAAAGAAGGTTGCTTTGCTGACATTGGCTTTTTCATTAATTTTAGGGATTAGTTTAAATTTCTAAAAAATGAAAATCAAATATCTCGGCCATGCCTGTCTTCAGATTGAGGCAAACGGCAAATTCATCATAGTCGATCCTTTTATTTCGGGTAATCCTTTGGCAAAATCAATCGATGTGGATTCGCTGAAAGCTGATTATCTGCTGCTGACCCATGCACACGGAGATCATATTGCAGATGTCGAACCGATTGCAAAAAGAACGGGCGCGACGATCATTTGCAATGCCGAAATGTCCTATTATTATGATGCAAAAGGATTCAAAACCGTTGGTATGAACACCGGCGGAAAATTCAGTTTTGACGGAATTTCTGTCAAGGCGACCATTGCATTTCATTCGAGTTCTTTTCCGGACGGAAGTTATGGAGGAAATCCAAACGGTTATGTGATAGAAGCAGACGGAAAAAGGATTTATATCGCCGGCGACACTTCGCTGACCCGGGAAATGAAGCTGATTCCGGACACCATCGGTGCACCCGATCTTGCGATTTTACCGGTCGGAGATCATTTTACAATGGGTTATGAAGATGCCTGCACAGCAAGCAATTTTATCAGATGCAACCGAATTGTCGGTTATCATTTTGATACTTTTCCGCCGATTGCAATCGATCATCAAAAAGCAATCGATCATTTTTCAGCTCATGGAAAAGTGCTGATTCTTCCAAAGATTGGTGAAACAATAGAGGTCTGAAATTGATAATTTTTCAATTCTGATTTTTAACGGCAATGCCATAAGTATCTTTAAATTTCTGTCTCAATTCTTCAAGTGTGAATGAATTGCCATCACCCGACAGATGCTTTTTTCGGATAGAGTTCAATTTCTTCAATTCGAATTCCGACAATCCTGAAAATCCGGGTTCATCAGCATGCAGCACCTGTTCGAGCAGTTCAAGCTTTTCAATTTTTTTTGAATTGATGATTTTCATAAACTCTTCGATGAACTTGTATTTTCTTGCCAGAATATCCATTTTGAAATTTTTGTTTCAGTTGAATAAAACAAATCTACGAATTTTGAATTTTGATGATTGAATTAAAACCAAACAGAAAACCCCGATCAAATGACCGGGGCTTTTTGGTATATCAAAATCATTTTGATTTTATTTCAGCTCTTTTGTTTCAAGGATCGCACTCACATTCGGGTCGCTTCCTCTGAATGCTTTATAGGCATCTTTGTATTCGATGGTGTTTCCTCTTGATAGGATCATATCTCTGTACCGTTGTCCGTTTTCACGCTTCAAACCTCCGTTTTCATCAAACCATTTTCCGGTATCGAGCGCAAGCATTTCTGTCCACAAATAGGCATAATATCCGGCACCGTAACCGCCTGCAAAAATATGATTGAAATAGGTGGCACGGTATCTCGGCGGAACATTGTCCATCCACAAACCTTTGGCAGCCAGTGATTCTTTTTCAAATTTATCGGCATCAAAATCTGCCGGAACGCTTTCAATCGTATGGAAATTAAAATCCAGATTTGCAGCCGCCAGCACTTCACCAAAAGAGAATCCCTGATTAAAGGTCGATGCTCTTTTGATTTTGTCAATCAGACTCTGCGGAATCTGCTCACCGGTTTCATAATGTTTTGCATAATTTCTCAAAACTTCGGGATACAGCGCCCAATGCTCGTTTGCCTGTGAAGGATATTCAACAAAATCTCGTGCAACCGAAGTTCCCGAAATCGTCGGATATTTCTGATCTGCAAAAAATCCGTGCAGTGCATGACCGAATTCGTGGAACAGGGTTTCAACTTCGTCATAGCTCAAAAGTGCAGGTTCGCCATCAGCCGGTTTGCTGTAATTGCAAACGTTGTAAATCACCGGTTTTTTATTGAAAAGATGTGATTGAGTAACAAAATTGCTCATCCATGCACCGCCTCTTTTGCTCGGTCTTTTGAAATAATCACCATAAAACAATCCCAATGGTGAACCGTCTTCTTCAAACAGTTCATAAACCAAAACATCGGGATGATAAACCGGAATATCGGTTCTTTCCTTAAATGTAATTCCGTACAGTTTGTTTGCCGCAAAGAAAACACCGTCTTCCAAAACTGTTTTCAGTGTGAAATAAGGTTTGATTTCATTTTCGTCCAAATCGTATTTTGCTTTTCTTACTTTTTCGGAATAATAAGTCCAATCCCATGGTTTTAGTTCAAAATCACCTCCTTCAGAACTGATCATCTGCTGAAGTTCCGCAGCCTCTTTGTTTGCAGTTGCAACCGTTGCCGGAACCAGTTCAGCAAAGAAATTATCGACCGTGTCGGTGGTTTTGACCATGGTATCCTGAAGATTCCACGCCGCATAATTCGGATAACCCAAAAGTTTTGCTTTCTGACTCCTTAACTCAACAATTTGTTTGATCAGATCCAGAGTTGAATATTTTCCGTTGTCGGTTCTGTGCCAGCTTCTGTTAAAGAGTTCTTCACGAATCGATCTGTCGTTCAGCGATTGAGTTGCAGGCTGCTGGGTGGTATTTTGAATCGGGATGATCCATTCGTTTTTTTCTTTGTCTTTTAGCGAATTGATCTCACCCTGTGTCAGTCCGTCGAGTTTGCTGACATCGGTAATTTTGAGTGCAGAATCATTCCCGGCTTCCAACAGCGTCTGACCGAATTTATTGGTCAAGGTTGCCAATTTTGAATTGATTTCTTTCAATTTGTTTTTGTCGTCATCAGAAAGATTTGCACCAGCTTTTATAAAATTCCGGTAAGTCACACGGAGCAGACTCAGATCTTCGCCTTCCAGACCCAAACTTTCTTTTTGATCATAAAGCGTTTTGATTCGCTGAAATAGTTTGTCGTTCAGCAGTATATTATCCTGATGTTCTGCAAATTTTGGAGACATTTCTTCTTCCAGTTTTTTGAGCGCATCATTTGTATCTGCCGATGTCAGCGAATAAAATACATTTGAAACCCGATCGACCAGCTCGTTTGCTTTTTGCATTTCGATCAGCGTATTTTCAAAAGTCGGTGCTTCGCTGTTGTTTGCAATTTTATCGATTGCATCATCTTCAACCTGCAGCGCGTATTCAAGCGCCGGTTTGAAATCTTCGTTTTTTATTTTTGAGAAATCGGGAGCCGAATAGGGAAGTGTGCTCTCCCGGATCAACGGATTGTCTTTCATTTCTTCTGCTGTGTATTTTTTAATTTCAATTGTTTTATTGTCTTTGCATCCGGCAGAAATCAATAAAACCGAAGCCATCAGGCTCAATACTTTTATCTTCATTTTGGGATTAGTTTTGGTCAAAATTAGCTGAATGATTTATAAATTCAAAAGTTTAAGCCGATTTTAAGAAAACTGCTGATTTGGCTCATCTTCAAATCGCATAAAATTTCGTAATTTTGCAGCCTGAAATTCTTCATTCGGAGAATTGAATTTAAATTACAGACGACAACAATTAAAAAAAACAAAGCATGTCAAATTCAAAAATTCATTACACCCTGACCGATGAAGCGCCAATGCTGGCAACTCATTCGTTTCTGCCTGTTGTAAAGGCATTTACCAAAACTGCCGGAATCGAAATCGAAGTTTCCGATATATCGCTTGCGGGCAGAATCCTCGCCACTTTCCCGGATTTTCTGAAAGATGATCAGAAAGTTCATGATGCACTGGCTGAATTGGGTGAATTGACTTTAAATCCGGATGCCAACATCATCAAACTTCCGAATATTTCTGCTTCTGTTCCACAGCTGGCTGCAGCGATTTCTGAATTGCAGAGCAAAGGATTTGCGGTTCCCGATTATCCGGCTGAACCAAAAAATGATGAAGAGGCAATGATTAAATCCAGATATGCAAAAGTTTTGGGAAGCGCTGTAAACCCGGTTTTGAGACAGGGAAACTCTGACCGTCGTGCACCAAAAGCGGTAAAAGATTATGCAAAATCTCATCCGCACAAAATGGGGAACTGGTCAAAAGACAGCAAAACCGAAGTTGCACACATGAACGATCATGATTATTATGCAACCGAAAATTCAATTACACTCGATCATCCGACCGAATACAAAATTGTATTTTACGGAAATGACGGTTCTCAAAAAGTTTTGAAAGATTCAGCAAAACTCCAGAAAGATGAAGTGATCGATACTGCTGTGATGAGCATCAATGCACTTAAAAAATTTGTTGAGCAGGCGATTCAAGAAGCAAAAGAAAAAGATGTATTGCTTTCGGCACATTTGAAAGCAACCATGATGAAGGTTTCTGACCCGATTATGTTTGGTGCAATCGTAGAAACTTATTTCAAAGATGTTTTTTCAAAATACAGTGAATTGTTTGATTCGCTTGACATCAATCCGAATGACGGTTTGGCCAATCTGTACACAAAAATCGCAGGAAATCCGAAAGAACAGGAAATTAAAAAAGACATAGAAACCGCAATTGATAACGGACCGGGAATCGCAATGGTGAATTCTGACAAAGGAATTACAAACTTCCATGTTCCGTCAGACATCATCGTTGATGCTTCAATGGCGGCACTGATCAGAAACGGAGGAAAAATGTGGAACAAAGACGGAAATGAAGAAGACACCGTCTGCATCGTTCCCGACCGTTCTTATGCTTTGCTGTATGAAGCTGTGATCGATGATATGAAAGAAAACGGCACACTCGATCCGACCACCATGGGAAGCGTTCCCAATGTCGGACTGATGGCTCAAAAAGCTGAAGAATACGGTTCGCACGACAAAACTTTCCAAATGACTGCTGACGGTTATGTAAAAGTTGAAGAACCAAACGGAAATGTGCTGCTTGAACAAAAAGTTGAAAAAGACGATATTTTCAGAATGTGTCAGGTGAAAGATGCACCGATCAAAGACTGGGTAAAACTGGCGGTCAATCGTGCAAGACTTTCAAATACACCGGCTATTTTCTGGCTGGACAAAGCAAGAGCACACGACAGACAGCTGATTGAAAAAGTTGAAAAATATCTGAAGGATTTTGATACAACCGGTCTGGACATCCGAATCATGGATGTAAAAGATGCAGCCAAAGAAACAATGAAAAGAATCAGAGCCGGAAAAGATACGATTTCGGTTACCGGAAACGTATTGAGAGACTATCTGACCGACCTTTTCCCGATTCTCGAATTGGGAACTTCTGCAAAAATGCTTTCGATCGTTCCATTGATGGCGGGCGGCGGACTTTTTGAAACCGGTGCCGGCGGATCTGCGCCTAAACACATTCAGCAGTTTGTTGAAGAAGGTTATCTGAGATGGGATTCTTTGGGTGAATTCCTTGCGTTGCAGGCTTCGCTTGAACATCTGGCACAAACTCAGGGAAATCAGAAATCTCAAATCCTTGCTGATGCTTTGGATGCTGCAAATGCAAAATTCCTTGAAAATGACAAATCGCCGGGAAGAAAACTGGGCACCATTGACAACAGAGGTTCTCACTATTATCTGGCGATGTATTGGGCAGAAGCATTGGCGAATCAGTCAAAAGACAGCGAACTGGCTGCCAAGTTTGCACCGATTGCAAAAGAGATGGAAGCGAACGAATCAAAGATCAATGACGAACTGATCGGTGCACAGGGCAAGCCTCAGGACATCGGCGGATATTACAAACAGGACGAGCAGAAAACTTATGCTGCAATGCGTCCGTCACAGACTTTGAACAGCATCGTTGACCGAATCTGATCGGCTGATGAAAATATAAAATGAGGGTTTCATTTTTGTGGAGCCCTCATTAAATTTCTCATTTAAAAGCTGATTAAAAATCATTAATTTTAAAACCTAAATTTATCAAAATGAATTTTCAGAATCTCAAAATAGAAACTGCCGACCGTATTGCGGTGGTAACGCTCAACCGTCCCGAAGCACTGAATGCACTCAATCGCGATTTGCTTTCTGAACTGAGTACATTTTTTGATCAGGCTGCTTCGGATGACAATATTCGGGTGGTGATACTGACCGGCAGCGGTGAGAAATCTTTTGTTGCAGGTGCCGACATCAAAGAATTCAGTCATTTCAGTCAAAAGGAAGGCGAAGCGCTTTCTGCAGACGGTCAGCAGCAGGTTTTTAATAAAATTGAAAATTTCAGCAAGCCGGTGATTGCGGCTGTCAACGGTTTTGCGCTGGGCGGCGGTTTGGAACTTGCAATGGCTTCACACATCAGGATTGCATCAGACAATGCAAAACTCGGTCTGCCCGAAGTGACTTTGGGTCTGATTCCGGGTTATGGCGGAACCCAAAGACTGCCGAGACTGGTCGGAAGAGGAAGAGCGGCACAAATGATTTTTACGGCCGAAATGATCAGCGCGCAAAGAGCATTTGAAATCGGTCTGGTCAATGAGGTGGTTGCTCAACCCGAACTGCTCGACCGTGCAAAAGCAATTGCATCAAAAATTTCAAAAAATTCATCGGTTGCAATTTCAAAAGCAATCAAAGCAATCAACGCGAGCGGAACAAAAGACGGTTTTGGTGTGGAAATTCAAAGCTTTGGAGAATTGTTTGAAGAAAAGGATTTCAAAGAAGGAGTATGCGCGTTTCTTGAAAAAAGGAAACCTGAATTTAAATAAAAACCGTTAATTTTTATTATCATTGTAGCCCATAAAAAATTTCGGCAGGACAGATTTGCCTGATTTTTGCGGCGGATATAAAAGCGAAAAACTGACTTATGACCGAATTTTTCGAAAAACTCAGTAACGAATTTACACTTCCATTAAACAATCCGGTATTGTTTTTTTCGGTCATTCTGCTCATCATACTGCTTGCGCCGATTATACTCAAACGACTGAACATACCCGGAATCATCGGTCTGATTATTTCCGGAGTGGTCATCGGTCCGCATGGTTTCAACGTATTGGAAAACAACTTTGCGATGAAGCTGTTTTCGACCATCGGTCTGTTGTACATCATGTTTATCGCCGGTCTGGAGCTCGATCTGAATGAATTCAAAGCCAATAAAAATAAGAGTTTGGTCTTTGGATTTTTCACTTTCATCATACCGCTTGCCATCGGTTATCCGGCCATGTATTATTTTCTTGGTCATTGGTATGATTTTGATTTTAATGCCAGTTTCCTGACTGCGAGTATGTTTGCGACCCATACCCTTGTTGCCTATCCGATTGTCAGCCGATTGGGCGTTTCAAAAAATCAGGCAGTTGCAATCACGGTCGGAGGAACCATTTTGACAGATACCGCAGTGCTGATCGTACTTGCCATCATTGTCGGCAATCACAAAGGAACGCTTGATCAGGCGTTTTGGATACAGCTGGGAATCTCACTGGTGATATTTTCCGCCATCATGTTTTTGGTTATTCCAAGGATTGCAAAATGGTTTTTCAAAAAACTGGAGAGCGAAAAACACGCGCATTATATATTTGTACTGGCGGTTGTATTCTTTGCGGCCTTTCTGGCAGAAGTTGCCGGAATCGAAGCGATCATCGGTGCGTTTGTCGCAGGCCTTGCACTCAACCCGCTGATTCCTCAGTCATCTGCACTGATGAACCGTGTTGAATTTATCGGGAACTCGCTGTTTATTCCTTTCTTCCTGATTTCGGTCGGTATGCTGGTCGATGTCAGTGTCATCCTTCAGGGGTGGGAAGGAATCATTGTTGCCATCGTGCTCAGTGTGGTGGCTTTGACCGGAAAGTGGCTCGCAGCATGGATTACACAAATCATATACAAATACACCGGTGCACAAAGACAGATCATCTTTGGTCTGAGCGGCGGCCACGCAGCAGCAACGCTGGCTGTGATTCTGGTCGGATACCGTGAAGGAATTCTGGATGACGGAATCCTGAACGGAACCATCATACTGATTCTGATTACCTGTGTGGTTGCATCGTTTGCGGCTGAAAAGGCAGCAAAGAAAATTGCGCTGACAGAAGAAAAAGATCTTTCGGTTGAAAATCTGAAAGGAAGAGCCGAAAAAAGCGAACAGATTATACTTCCGATTTCGGATATGACGGCAGTCGAGAGTCTGCTTGATTTTGCACTGATTATAAAGGACAAAAATTCGGACAATCCGATTTCACTGCTTTCGGTGGTTCCGAACGACAGCGAATCTGAAGTGAATCTGCTGAAATACAAAAAAGAACTTGAAAAATATGTAGATCAGGGTTCTGCAGCCGAAGCAAAAGTCAACACCATCACCACCATCGACCACAATCAGTCGAGCGGTATTGCAAGGATTTCGAAAGAGACCAGCGCAGATATCGTCATTATGAAATGGCCCGAAAAAGGAGGTATCTTTGATTATATCTTTGGCGACAAGATGGGAACCATCATCAGCAAAGTGGACAGGATTCTTGTATTCTGCCACATCGTCAAACCGCTGATCGAAAAGAAAAGACTGATCTATATCTGTCCGCCGTTTGCACAAAGAGAAAACGGTTTCAAACTGATCGTTCAAAAGGTGATGAGGATTGCACAGGAATACAGCACTTCGGTCATGCTGTATGCTGAAGAAAAAACATATCTGGCGATTCAGCAGATTATGAAAGAATCAAAATTGGGCGGAAAACTCAACTTTGTTCCGTTTTCAGAATGGGATGATTTCCTGATTATTTCAAAAGACATTCAGCCAACCGATCTGATCATACTGAATTCAGCAAGAAGAAATTCGATTTCATATATTTCATCACTTGAAAAAGCACCCGGAAAATTTGAAAAATATTTTCCGAACAACAGTCTGATCGTGATTTATCCGCAGGCAAACGAAGGCGAGTGGCATATGGACAATTATGAAGATTTCTCGGCTGCTTCAATGAGCAAAGGCGTTGAAACCATCGAGAGTTTTGGCAAGGGAATTGGAAGTATTTTCAGAAAAAAGAAGAAGAATTAGTCTCTCTTTAATTTCAAATTAATTTTTACAATGGATTTAAAAGATAAGGTTGCCTACATTACGGGAGGCACAAAAGGTATCGGCTACGGAACTGCAAAAGTTCTGCTCAATGCCGGAATGAAAGTCGCAATCAGCGGCAGAAAACAGGAAGATGTTGAAAATGCTGCAAAATCTCTGGGCGACAGTTCAAGGGTTTTTGGAGTGGTATCAGATGTGACAAATTTTGAAGATGAAAAAAATGCGGTTCAGAAAATAACTGCTCATTTTGGTCAGATTGATGCGGTACTTGCCAACGCGGGTGTCGGAATCTTTTCTTCGGTTGACGAAATGTCGGTTGAAGATTGGGACAGAATGATGAAAACAAATCTGTACGGTGTATTTCACACACTGAAAGCTTCGGTTGAAGAACTGAAAAAATCGGAAGGATATTATATCACACTGGCGAGTCTTGCCGGAACCAATTTCTTTGAAAAAGGAGCGGGTTACAATGCCACCAAGTTCGGAGTGGTCGGTTTTACACAGGCTGCGATGCTCGATTTGAGAAAATACAACATCAAGGTTTCGACCATCATGCCGGGTTCGGTTGCGACTTATTTTAACAATCATGTGCCGGATGAAAAAGACGGCTGGAAGATTCAGCCCGAAGACATCGGTCAGCTGGTTTTGGATCTGCTCAAAATGAATCCGAGAACGCTGCCGAGCAAGATTGAAGTCAGACCGACAAGGCCTGATTTGAAATAATTTCAGCCGCTAAATTCCGCAATCAGAATTATAAACTTTAACTTTGCCAAAATTTTAAAAGGATGTTAGTCGTATCTGCGATTCTGGAAAATAAAGAAAGAATCATCGAAGGTTTGAAGAAGAGAAATTTCAAACAATTGGATTTAATTGATGAAGTAATCAATACTGATGAACTTCGTCGGAAAACCCAGTTTGAACTGGATAATCTGCTTTCCGAATCAAACCGAATGTCAAAAGAAATCGGACAGCTGTTTCAGCAGGGAAAAACTGCAGAAGCAAATGATCTGAAAGAAAAGACTGCAACTTATAAATCAAAAATCAAAGAACTTCAGGATCTGCTGAATGATTATGAAGAAAGTCTGAAAAATATGCTGTATCAGATTCCGAATATTCCGCACAGCAGCGTAGTTCAGGGATTTGGAGCTGAGGACAACGAAGTTGTTTTCAAAGAAGGAGACGATTCTCCAAAACCGGATATGATGCCGCATTGGGATCTGGCAAAAAAGCTGAATCTGATTGATTTTGAACTCGGTGTCAAAATTACAGGTGCAGGATTTCCGGTTTATCTTGGAAAAGGAGCAAGATATCAGAGAGCACTGATCCAGTATTTTTTGGATAAAAACACTTCTGCCGGATACAAAGAAATCATTCCGCCATTTGTTGTGAATGAGGCTTCGGGATACGGAACCGGTCAGCTGCCCGACAAAGAAGGTCAGATGTATTATGTAAATGAAGATGATTTCTATCTGATTCCGACAGCCGAAGTTCCGGTGACCAATCTGTATCGCGACGAACTGCTGAACGAGTCCGATCTGCCGGTCAAAATGACTGCCTATTCGCCCTGTTTCAGAAGAGAGGCGGGAAGTTACGGAAAGGATGTTCGCGGTTTGAACCGTCTGCATCAGTTTGAAAAAGTTGAAATTGTAAGAATTGAAAAACCCGAAAATTCTTATGCTGCATTGAACGAAATGGTGGAACATGTCAAAGGACTGTTGAGAGATCTGGAACTGCCGTTCAGGATTTTGAGACTTTGCGGCGGCGATATGGGATTCACCTCTGCGCTGACCTATGATTTTGAAGTATTTTCTGCAGCTCAGGAAAAATGGCTCGAAGTGAGTTCGGTTTCCAACTTTGAAACCTTCCAGGCAAACCGTCTGAAACTCAGATTCAAACACGAAGGAAAAAATGAACTGTGCCATACGCTGAACGGAAGTTCGCTTGCACTGCCGAGAATTTTGGCAGCATTGCTTGAAAATCATCAGCAAGCGGACGGAAGCATCAGAATTCCCGAAAAACTCAGAAGCTATACAGGCTTTGACAAAATTGATTAATTGACACGAGGATAATTGGAGGGAGTTTCTTTTTTGAGGCTCCCTTTTTTTGTTTCATTTAAATTAGAAATCACAGTGCGATAATTAATTTCAAATTAATCCGATTATTTCTATATTTTTATCCAAATTAAATCAAAAACTTAAAAATCATGAAAACCAAACTCATTTTCAGTCTTTTGTTCTGCACGACCTTCTTTTGGGGATTTGCCCAGGAAAGAATGATGATCTTTGACGGCAAGTCAAAGGAACATATGTATTACGTTTCGGAAAGCGATGAATTGGTGTCGGTCAACAAAGTGGAAGGACAATATACTTTTGCCGTTTTGGATGATATGTCAATATTTATGGCAATGGACAATGAAGGAATCATAACTACTTTTGATGTCTCAGACCATAAATTTGAAAAAGACCCGGATATACTCACCATGTTTGTCACAGACGATAAAAATACAGAATCAGCGGTTGTGATCAATGAAGAAACCATGTTTCTTGTGATTTCCTATGATGTGAACGGAAGAATCGAACTCGATCGTTATGAGATTACCTGGATGGGTTTTGATGATGAATTGGATACTGAAGGTGATAAATAAACCAATGCCGAAAAGTAGTTTGTTCTTTTTGTTTTTAATGATGCTGATTCCGGTTGGCGCGCAAAGTACGCTGATCATCGAAACGGTTTCGCACGAAAGTATTCTTTATGACGATGAGAATCAGGAAATCAATATTTTGTCATCCGATGAAAATCAGATCTTTTTCGGAATCGATGAGGCAAAGACGATTTTTACGATGAATTCATTGGATGGCGGTTTGCAACTCAAATATAAAATCAGCGAATCAGATTTTAAAGAAGGTCAGAAATCGGGTTCATTTTTTATGACGGATACAGCCGGAAAAGAATTTTTTGTCAGTCTGGATGCCGAAAATATGACGATGGTGATTGCAAAAGTCAGCAATGAAAGAAAGACAGCGATGGACAAATATGTCATCGGTAAAATTTATTTTACGGGAAATTAATAAAATCAAAATATGTTCAATCCGGTAACCCAATATATTTTCACAGCCATCGTAGTCGTTGTCGCTGTGATTTATGTGGCAAAAATGATTATAGGAGACAAGAATTCTGACGATAAAAAGTAAAGTCTGAATTGTTCCAAAATAAAAGCCGTTTGATTTCAAACGGCTTTTTCTATTGTATTTTTTAATCTGATTTTTTAAGGGTTTACAACCGGCACTTTGATTTGTCCGCTTGTAATTTCAACCTGATTGGTCGGCTGTCCGTTTACAAATTTGGCAACCGTTCCGGTAAAGGTTCCGATGACTGTTCCGTTTTCACCGCTCGAAACGCCTGTGATTACCAGTTTTGCCGGCAGATAGGTTCCGTCGGTTGGATTGAAATTGGTATAATCATCCGCCGGATTTGAAGTTCCCAGATTGACTTTCAGCAAAACTTCATTTGCTTCTGTATAGGTCCCGACAGCAATTCCGCCCGGTACGGTGATCGACAGCGTCTGATTGTCGGTTGTATTTTTACCCGAAATCAAAGCTGCGGTTACAATTCCTTCAGCTTTTGCATTGGTGCTGAAATCTTTATCCTGACCGTTAAATTTCGCTTTGAAAATTGCAGACTGTGCAGCAGTTCCCTGAACTTTTATTTTTACAAAACTTCCGTTGGTCAGTGTTTTGGTCTGACCGGTTGCCGCATTGTAAACAGTGCCCACAAAATTTCCTGTTACTTTTGGTTTTGAACCTGTTGTCAGTCCGGTGATATTCACAATAAACGGAAGCGGACCGTTCAAATCCTGATTGGTGTATATGCCGTCCGTAAGTTTGATCTGAATGCTTGCGCCGTCAATCTGATCATAAGTTCCGACTGCCAATGCCTGCGGAATCGTAATTGAAATCAGTGCGCCGTTCATATTTGAACCGTTAACTTCGCTCGCAGTCGAATTGCTCTGAGCAGAAGTCTGTTTGCTGAAATTCCATTGGTCTCCGTCGACATCCACAACGTACGAACCGTCTTTCATACCGGCGGGAAGATACTCATCACCCGGTGTAATCAGCTCGCTGTCCGAACAACTCCATATAAATCCAAATGCCAGAATCGGAATCAGAATGTATTTAATCATTTGTAAATTTTTGATAAAAATAGAAATCTTTGATGAATAAAACGAAAACTGCAATAAAGTATTGCCTTTTTAATGTTTTATTTTTCAATTTTCTCAGTCAAAATCTTTAAGGCTGAGGAAGTTCCTATTCTTTTTACGCCGGTCTTTATCATCTTTTCGGCGTCTTTGTGATTTCGGATTCCGCCCGAAGCTTTTACCGAAAGCGGTCCGGCATTGTCGATCATCAGACCGATCACATGCGGATTTGCGCCGTTTGGCTCTCCGTTTTCGGTTTCATAAAACCCGGTTGAAGATTTCACAAAAACATCTTCCGGCGGATATTCACTGAGTTTGTCGAGTGTGATGTCTCTGATTAATTTTGTGATTGCAATTATTTCGGAATCCGAAAGCGCAGCGGTTTCAATGATCCATTTCACAACTTTTCCGGATTTCAAAACCAGCTGGGAGCAGGATTCGATTTCTTCCCTCACTTTGTCGATCTTTCCGTTTTTAAATGCATTGTAATCGATTACAAAATCAAGTTCGTCTGCACCGTTTGCCAATGCGCTTTGTGCTTCGATCAATTTTTCTTTGACCGGATTTCTGCCTTCCGGAAAATCTATCACAGTTCCCAATTTGAGATCTGAGCCCTGTTCGTCGATCAGCATCCTGAGCGAACGCACATAATCGGGTCTGACCATGATCGCATAGATATGGTTTTCAATCGCCTCTTTGGCCAGCTGCCTTACTTTTTCAAGGGTTTCGGAATCTGAAATTCCGCTTTGTTTTGGAGTCTTTAGATAGGTTGAGTCTAAAAAATCTGCTACATTCATACTTTTCATAGTTTAGTTGGAAAGGCAAAATTAATAATTTAAAATGGCATAAACCGGAAAATGATCACTGTATCCGCCCAAATATTTTGTTCCCGCATAAGTTCGGAAGGGTGTGCCCATAAATCTCTTGTCCCAATCCATCACCGAATTGTGCTGAAAGATATGCGCAGAATCAAATTGGATACGGCCTTCTTCGTGTTCAAAGAAAGACCTTGAAAAAAGCATCTGGTCAAATAAAATCCAGTTTCTGTCGTGGATCAGACTGCCTGTATTTTTGTCAAATTTTAACATCGGATTGTACAATTCGTTGTTGTCAAAATTCAGTTCGTCTGTTGTTCTGAGCAGTGCTCTTGCCTCAAAATCGTCAGGATTTCCGTTCATATCGCCGATGACTGCGACCTGAGCCAGCGGATTTGAATCCAGGATTTCATCGATTCTCAGTCTCAGATTTGACATGATCTGATTTCTGAATTCTCTTTTGTCGTCGTTGTTTGCCCTCGACGGAAAATGAGTGACAAAAACATGAAGTTTTTTTCGGTTGATTTTAAATTTCACGTGAAGCGCATCTCTGCTGTAATCGATCCTTCCATCCGGTCTTTCATAAGTCTGTCTGATCGGTTCAGCACTGATGAAATCGATCAGATTTTTTCTGTAAATCAGCGCATTGTCGATTCCTCTTTCGTCCAAAGAATCAAAATGTACGATCTCGTAATTGTATTTTTCAAGATTTTCGGATTCGACCAGATCTTTCAGTACCGTTCTGTTTTCAATTTCAGCCAGACCCACAAACAGCGGCGGTTCACCGGTTTCTTCAAGTCCGATCTGACTGATCACCCAGCTGATTTTATGCAATTTGTTATTGTATCTTTTGCGTGTCCACCTCAGTGTACCGTCGGGTGAGAATTCATTGTCGAATTTTTCAGGATCGTCTGCGATGTCAAAAAAATTCTCAGTATTGTAAAATGCGATTGCTGCCGCCTTCATTCGTCCGTGATTCAAAACCGAAAGTTAATCAAAAATCAGAAAATCAAAAGCGACATTTTGTCACGCTTCATTCCGATGGTATTTTTTTTGACTCATTCACAGAAAATTAAAATTTTATTATGGCTAAAGGAAATATTAATGTTTCGGTTGAGAATATTTTTCCGCTGATCAAGAAATTTTTGTACAGCGATCATGAGATTTTTCTGAGAGAACTGATCTCAAATGCAACCGATGCAACCCTCAAACTCAAACATCTGACCCAAATAGGAGAAGCAAAGGTCGAATACGGAAATCCGATGATCGAGCTGAAAATCGATAAAAAGAAAAAGACACTTCATATCATCGACCGCGGAATCGGGATGACCGGAGAAGAAGTTGAAAAATACATCAATGAAGTTGCATTCTCGGGTGCAGAAGAATTTTTGAACAAATACAAAGAAAGTGCGCAGGATGCCGGAATCATCGGTCATTTTGGTCTTGGTTTTTATTCGTCGTTTATGGTGGCGGATCAGGTTGAAATCATCACCAAATCATACAAAGACGAACCTGCTGTCCATTGGATCTGTGACGGAAGCCCGGAATTCACACTGGAAGAAACCGATTCAAAAACCGAACACGGAACCGAAATCATTCTTCACATTTCAAAAGATTCAAAAGAGTTTTTGGAAGATTACAAAATCAGCGAACTGCTTCAAAAATACAGCAAATTCAATCAGATTCCGATCAAATTCGGAACGCGAACCGAGACTTTGCCGTTGCCCGAAGGAGCTGCAGAAGATGCAAAACCCGAAACCGTTGAAGTTGACAACATCGTCAACAATCCCAATCCGGCATGGATTAAGAAACCGACCGAGCTGAAAGATGAAGACTATCTCGCTTTCTATCACGAACTCTA
This sequence comes from Flavobacteriia bacterium, assembly GCA_019455045.1. Taxonomy (GTDB): domain Bacteria; phylum Bacteroidota; class Bacteroidia; order Flavobacteriales; family Weeksellaceae; genus Moheibacter. The sequence goes on along the minus strand of JACFND010000006.1, from coordinate 6,196 downwards.
TCCGGGTCAGTTTGAAGAACCGCTTTTCTGGATCCATCTGAATGTGGATTATCCGTTCCATCTGACCGGAATTTTGTTTTTCCCAAGATTGGGTAACAACATCAATATCGACAAAGATAAAATTCAGCTGTATCAGAATCAGGTATTTGTAACCGACGAAGTCAAAGGAATCGTTCCCGATTTTCTGATGCTGCTCAGAGGTGTGATCGATTCGCCCGATATTCCGCTGAATGTATCCAGATCTTATTTGCAGTCGGACGGTGCAGTCAAAAAGATATCCAATTACATCAGCAAAAAAGTAGCCGACAAAATGGCTTCGCTGCTCAAAAATGACAGAGAAGAATTTGAGAAAAAATGGAATGATATAAAGGTGGTGCTTGAGTATGGTGTAATTTCGGATGAGAAATTTTCCGAAAAATCAGACAAATTCATGCTGTTCCCAACCGTTGACGAAAAATATTATACCTGGGACGAACTGAATGAAAAACTCAAAGACAACCAGACCGACAAAGACGGAAAATTCGTGCTGCTGTATGCGACAGACAAAGAACAGCAGGATGCTTACATACAGTCGGCACACGAAAAATCATACGAAGTGCTGCTGATGGATTCGCCGATTGCGGCTCATTTTATTCAGAAACTGGAATACACAAAAGAGAAAATCAGTTTTGCAAGAGTCGATGCGGATCATATCAGTAATCTGATCAAAAAAGACGAAACTTCGATTTCAAAACTTTCAGACGAACAAAAAGAAAGTCTGAAAACTTCGATCGAAAGTTCAATCGACAAGGAGAAATACACCATTCAGCTCGAAGATCTGAGCATGACCGATGCACCGTTTGTCATCACCCAGCCCGAGTTTATCAGAAGGATGAAAGATATGCAGCAGACCGGCGGAGGAGGTATGTTCGGAATGGGCGCTTTTCCGGAAATGTACAATCTGGTGGTCAATACCAACAGCGATCTGGCAACCGAAATCCTGAACAAGCCGGATGATGAAAAAGCTGAACTGATCGGTAATGCGCTCGATCTGGCAAAACTTTCCCAGAATCTGCTGAAAGGAAAAGAGCTGACAGATTTTATCAGACGAAGTTTTGAGAAATTGAAATAAACAATCGAAACGAAAACAAAAACCCCGAGAAATTTTCCCGGGGTTTTTTATTGATTTTGATTTCAGTTTAACTGAACATTTCCTTCACTTTTTCAAAGAATGATTTTTCGTTTTTGGACGGATGCGGTTTGAAATTCTCGTCTTTCATCAGTTTTTCAAACATGTTTTCCTGTTCCTTCGAAAGCTTGTCGGGTGTCCACACATTCACATGGACAAACAGATCTCCGCTTCCGTAACTGTTCAGACTCGGCAATCCCTGACCTTTGAGTCTCAGTACTTTTCCGGATTGGGTTCCTTTCTCGATTTTGATCCTCATCTTGTTGTTGACCGCCGGAATTTCTTTTGTGGTTCCCAGAATCGCTTCCGGAATTGAGATATACAGATCATAGTGCAGATTGTTGCCGTCTCTTTTCAGATCTTTGTCTTCTTCCTCATCGATTAAAACAAGCAGATCGCCGGGAATTCCGTCAAACGGTGCATCGTTTCCTTTTCCGCTGACCTGAAGCTGTATTCCTTCTCTCACGCCTGCCGGAATTTTGATTTCAACCGTTTCTTCCACCTTGTTCAGTCCCTGATTGTTTGCGCCCGGCGGAATATGGTCTGCAATTTTTCCGTTGCCCTGACAATTGCTGCAGGGAGTGGTGGTCTGCATACGGCCGAGGATGGTGTTTGCAATCTTGGTCTGATAACCCGAACCCTGACAGGTCGGACAGGTTTTATAGGTAACGCCTTCTGCTCTTTTGAATCTTTTGATTTTTACTTTTTTGGAAGCGCCGTTCATCATTTCTTCCAGATTCAGTTTGACACGAATCCTCAGATCAGAACCTTTTGACTGTCTCGGTCCTCTTTGTCCGAAACCGCCGCCAAAACCGCCGCCGAAATGACTTCCGAATATATCCCCAAAGTGTGAGAATATATCTTCCATATTCATTCCGCCGCCGCTGAAACCGCCTGCGCCGCCAAGACCTGCATGACCAAACTGATCATACCTCTGTTTCTTGTCCGGATCGCTCAAAACCTCGTATGCTTCGGCAGCTTCCTTGAATTTTTCCTCAGCTTCTTTATCGCCCGGATTTCTGTCCGGGTGATATTTCAAAGCCCGCTGCCGATATGCTTTTTTGATTTCATCCGCTGAAGCCGATTTTGAAACGCCGAGTATTTCGTAATAATCTCTTTTTGTCATTTTCTGTAAACTAAGAAAGTGCAAATGTAAATCTTACACCTGACTTGATTTTTGATTTATTGACCGACGACCACTTTTGCGTGTCTGATCACTTTGTCGGTCAGTGAATAGCCGGTCTGGACCACATCGACAACTTTCCCCTGAAGATTCTCCTCGGGTGCGGGTATCTGAGCCACGGCTTCCATGGTTTCAACATCAAAGTCATCACCGGTTTCGATTTCAATTTTCTTCAGACCTTTTGAACGAAGCGTTTCAATCAGTTTGTTCTGAATCAGTTCAATCCCTTTCAGCAGTTCGTTGTCATCTGATTTTCCAATTTCTTTGATCGCTCTTTCAAAATCGTCGAGCACCGGCAGCAATGCCAGTATGGTCTCGGAATTGGCAGTTTTAAAGAAATCAAGCCTTTCTTTGGCAGTCCTCTTTTTGAAATTGTCAAATTCTGCAAACAGTCTCAGATACTGTTCTTTCTGATTGTCCAATTCTTCTTTAAGTGCCTCGACTTCAGACAGCTCATCGGTTTGCGAATCGGTCTTATCGGTAATTTCTTCGTTTAATTCTTCCTCGTTTATTATGTTCTCTGACATTTTTTCAAACTTTTTCAACTCAAAGTCAAAAATACTGCCAAGCGATGCTTTGTGACTTTTTGGCAGAATCCAATCTGGTTTCAAATCCTATTTGGAACGCTATTTTTACTAATTTCGCTTCAAACAATTTATCAATGCAGATTGAAATTTGTGCAGCCAATATCGGTTCGGCGGTCAATGCCCAAAAAGGCGGTGCGGACCGCATCGAATTGTGTTCCGAACTGGCGGTCGGCGGAATTACACCTTCGTACGGGATGATCAAAGAAGTACTGAATCTGATTCAAATTCCGGTTTTTGTGCTGATCCGACCGAGAAGCGGTGATTTTTGCTATTCTGATGATGAATTTTCTGCAATGAAAACCGACATTGAAATCTGCAAAGATTTGGGCTGTGCCGGAATCGTTTCAGGAATTCTGAATCCTGATCATACAATTGACAAAAACAGAACAATAGAACTGATTGAACTTTCAAGACCGCTTGAATTTACTTTTCATCGTGCTTTCGACCGGCTTACAGATCCCGAAAAAGGTTTGAATGAACTCATCGATCTGGGTGCAGACCGAATCCTCACTTCGGGTCAGCAGCTGACTGCAGAAGAAGGTTTGGAATTGCTGATCCGCTTAAAAGATTTGGCAGGAAATCAAATCAAAATATTGCCGGGCGGCGGAATCAAACCTGAGAATGCACTGCTTTTTAAAGAAAACGGCTTTGATGAAATTCATGCTTCGGTATCCTCGCCTGTAATTGGGAAAAGTCAACATGATTCAATCAATTTCTTTGGAAAATCTGAATTCAGCGAATCAAATCTTGAGAAAATCAAAGAACTCGTCAGGATTCTGAAGTGACAAATTCGGGTCATTTAACAGTTTAATTTTAGAAAGGATTGATTTAAAATTTTAACTTTGTTGCTTAAACAATTAAAATTATGAGAGCTTTTAGCATATTATTTTCAATTCTATTTTCAACATTTGCTTATTCACAACAGACTTTGCTTCAGGGTGCCGGTCACAATCTGACTTCGATCGGTTCACTGTCCATCGAAAAACCGGCTGAGGGAAAAATCAAAGGATCTGCCTATTTCAATGAAAATTTTCTGAGCGCAGATATCATCAATTTCCAGACTTCCTATCCGATGAGATACAATGCATTTTCTGATCAGATGGAATATGAAGTTGACGGTCTTCAGTATGATTTGGACAAACTTCAGCATTCGGTGGTTGAATTTCAGGGAATCAAAAAGAAATATGTGGCAACCACTTACAATGACGGAAGCGGTTTTGTCAACGGTTTTTTGGTTGAACTGTATAAAGGTGATCATTATGCGCTTTACAAAAGAGAAAAGATCGTTTTTGTTGCGGCTACCGAAGCAAAAACAAGCATGGACACCGATACGCCTGCTTATTACAAACCGCTGAAAGATATGTATCTGATCGGACTGAAAGACGGAAGCGTGGTGGAAATTCCCAAGTCGAGAAGCAAGTTTGCAAATCTTTTGGGTGCCGACAGTTCGAAGGTTGAAGATTATATCAAGAAAAACAAAATCGATCTGACCAAAGAAAACAGTCTGATTACGCTGTTGAACTATATGGATAAGATGTAAGCCGGGTTCAGGTCGTGAAGAGTTCGTTTTTACAGATTATCGAGTGGGCTTTTTACTTTAGCCAGATTTTTATCTGAAACATGGGTATATAGCAGTGTTGTTTTCAGATTATTGTGCCCCAATAATTTTTGAATCAGTGAAATATCGGTCCCCATTTCAAGCAGATGGGTGGCGTAGCTGTGACGGAGACCGTGAATGCCTATCTGTTTGTTAATTTTTGCTTTTTGCATCGCTTCTTTGAATACTGCCTGGGCCGATCGTTTGGCATAGGCACCTCCATACTGGCCTTCAAAAAGATATTCCTTGGGTTTATAAATTTTATAATATTCAAGCAAACTTTCCAAAACTGATTTGGGAAGATTTACATACCGGTCTTTCTTTCCTTTGGCGCGTTGTATCAGCACCTGCATACGGTCGCTGTCGATATCCGATACTTTTAAATTCACGATTTCACTTACACGAAGCCCCATTCCGTAACAAAGCTTAAGCATCAGAAGATGTTTGGGGTTTTTGGTAACTCTAAAAAGTCTTTTAATTTCCTGCATTGAAAGCGTTTTTGGCAGGATCAAATGTTTTTTCGGTCTGGGAATGTTTAAAAACATTTTTTCATTGTGCAAAACCTTCTCATAATAAAACTTAATTGCGTTTATTCGGCTATGAATTTGATTTTCTGAAAGTTTGAGTTCTTTTGCGCAATAAAGAAAGTAGCTCTTCAGTTTTTCCGGAGATAATTTATTCACTGGGAAGTCTTTGAGTAAATAAAGCAGTTGAGCGAATTCCAGACTGTAAGTCCGAATTGTGCTTGGACTGTAACCTTTAAGAATCATCTGACTGATATATCTGTCTATTTCGGTTTGATTGATCGGGTGAATTTTAATCATAACCTCTTTTGAAAGCTTTGGTTTTGAAGTCTGCAGCCCAAAGAGCTTACGGTAAGTCGGAACATCGGGTGCATACCAGGATTTTTGGGTATTACTCCATTTGACTTTTACATAGTCTCTCAGATGATTCTTGGCTTCTAAAGTGTAAGGGAATCGAATCCAGATCACTTTTTTGCCGCGATGTTCGCCCAGCTCAAAGCTATACAATTGTTTATTAAATTCATTCTCCATACATACGCATTTTAAATAGTTCAAATCTACAAATTTTATTTCAACTATTTATTTTGCGCAATAATTACAGTTCCTTTCAATCTTTTATATAATTGATTTGCAATCATCTGTTCGACTTATAAATTATAGAATTATTAATTTGGATGTTTTGTAAACATGCGTATATTTGTGTGTTAGCGGTAATGGCACAGCGACACTCAACCGACAGGCAGACACCTAACCAAACGACACTTCCGACACAAGAAAAATAAAAAAACCAACGCACAGGAAAGGATTTTTTTACCCAACGCATTTGGCACATTTGGTTTTGCCCGACACGAAACCAACGCTTCGCAAAACCAAAAGAGCCAAGCCAGACCAAGCCCACCCACCACCCAATAATTCGGATTTGACAGTTTTTTCTATTAAAAAGAAAAAAATCTTGCACAATCAAAAAACTGTTTCTATATTTGCAGACCAAAATACGTTTTTGGTCAGTAAGTATGAATATGGAAAAAGACGAAATTGTAATTCAGGACATCATAAACGGAGCTAAAAAGCTAATGCAACAATATGGTTTGAAAAAAACCACAATGGAAGATATTGCCAAAGCAGCAGGTAAAAGCA
>JACFND010000061.1 GCA_019455045.1 Flavobacteriia bacterium | reverse complement strand
TCGGTGATTTCGGTTTTTCTCAGTTCGATCTCTTTGCAGACCGCATTGACCATTTCGGTTTTTGACCGGGTGTCGGTCGAAAAATGAAAATTGCAGTAACTGCATTTCTGTTTGCAGTACGGAATGTGGATATAGATTCCTGACATCCTGCAAAATTAAACCGAATTGATCAATTGAGCGGACCGAATCCGATTTTGAATCACAAAACTTTATCGCTTTGTTTTTTTTGATCGGCTTGTCTTGACTGAATCAATTTTAAAATAATATTTTTGTAGCGGGAATTCAACACAGTTCGATGAGCTTTAAATCAGAAATCAACCAAATCAGAAGGACAGCCACCAAGGCGGTCACCCGTGTATTTGTTGCCCGTCCGTCTTCACGGCTGAAAAAAGGATCGGTCAAACCCGAAATCAAAAGGGTGCTGATCAACCGTCCCAATCACCGTTTGGGAAATATGCTGCTGGTGACGCCGCTGGTTCAGGAAATCATTTCGAATTATCCCGATGTGAAGATTGATCTGTTTGTCAGAGGATTTATTGCGCCTGTAATTTTTGAAAATTATCCGCAGGTGGAAAAAACAATCAGTCTTCCGCGCAAACCTTTTAAGGAACTGCTGAAATACATGAAGGTCTGGGTTGAATTGAGAAAGAACAGATATGATCTGGTGATTGATGTGGTCAAAGGATCTTCTTCAGGCAGAATTTCGACAGTGATTGCAAAATCCCGTTACAAATATTTTGGCGATGATTTTTCGGGACTCGATCAAAAATATCCGGATTATGTGCACATGGCGAAATTTCCGGTTTATAATTTCAGAGAATTCCTGTCGCTTGCCGGCGGTGAAACCGATCAGCGCGAAGTTCCGGTTCTCGATCTCAAATTGAGCGATTCAGAGCTTGAAAACGGAAAAAAACTTTTGTCTGAATTGACAGGCGATCCGTCGCGCAAAACCATTGCATTTTTCACTTATGCCACCGGCGACAAATGTTTTTCGACCGAATGGTGGGATGATTTTTATGAATTATTTCATTCAAAATACAAAGACGAATACAATCTGATCGAGATTCTTCCGGTCGAAAATATATCGCAGCTGCAAAATAAACTGCCTTCTTTTTACAGCAAAGACATCCGGGAAATCGGGTCGCTGATGGCCAACTGCCGACTGGTGGTTGCGGGCGATTCGGGCATGATGCATTTGAGCTGTGCTTCACTGGCGCCGACCGTCGGTCTGTTTTCGGTTTCGTCGCTTCCGATGTACCGGCCTTACGGAAATTCAAACTGTGCGGTGGATGCCAACAACAGCACACATCAGGATATCATCGGGGTAATGGATAAGGTTTTGAGCTGAGGTGATTGACGAAGCCTTTTATGATTGAATTTTAAATTTTGAATTTTGAATTGCCGTTCGCTTCAGCGAACGGACTGTCAATCGGAAGAATAGTTATGTTTTGTCACAATTTTTGTTTTGCTTCGCAACAAAAATCTGCGCCAAAACATTGATGGAATTTTCCTGAAAATTAAAATCAAAAACCGGTTCAATGAGGCTAAAGCCCTTTCGATGCGGAAATCCTTTTTCCGTCAGCTAAAGCAGACGGCAATTAAATTCCCAATTGATTTGCACACTATTCGACAAATGATTTTTTGAAAATAAACACTACTTTTGTGAACCCGCTTCAATTTGAGATCGGGAATCAAATCATTGACAAAACAAAAAAATTAAAAAATGAAGAAACTTTTCTTGATCATTGCAAGCGCGGCATTGCTGATCGGACCTTCCCAAAAAGTGAAGGCAGACGAGGGAATGTGGTTTTTGATGTTCATCGGCAAGAACATTGAAGACATGCAAAAAGAAGGATTTAAACTGACAGCCGAAGATATTTACAGCATCAACCACAGCAGTCTGAAAGATGCAATCGTTCAGTTTGGCGGCGGCTGTACGGCCGAAATCATTTCGAATACCGGTCTGGTACTGACCAATCACCACTGCGGTTACGGTGCCATCGCGGAACTGTCAACTCCCGAACACGATTATCTGACACACGGATATTGGGCAAAAGACAAAGCACACGAGCTGAAACCAAACAGTCTGAAAGTAAGATTTTTTGTCAGAATGGATGTGGTCACCGACCGTATTCTGGCTCAGGTCAACGACAGCATGACCGAAGAGGAAAGAGAAGCAGCCATCAACCGTGAAATTGCAAAAATCCAAAAGGAAAATGACGAAGGCGGAAAATATGTGGTTTCAGTCCGTTCATTCTATGAAGGAAACGAATATTACTATTTTGTTTATCAGGATTTTCAGGATGTTCGTCTGGTGGGAACTCCGCCCAATTCGATCGGAAAATACGGCGGCGATACCGACAACTGGGAATGGCCGAGACATACCGGCGATTTCTCAATCTTTAGAGTCTATACCGACAAAGACGGAAATCCTGCAGATTATTCATTGGACAATGTGCCGATGAAACCAAAATATCATCTGCCGATCAGTCTGAAAGGATATGAGGAAGGTGATTTTGCGATGATCATGGGTTATCCGGGAAGAACCAACCGATGGATGCCGTCGGGCGGTGTGGAACAGAATGTTGAATATGCATATCCTGCCTGGGTTGAAGGTTCAAAACTGGCGATGGATGTGATGAAAAAATACATGGACAACGACCAGAAAGTAAGACTGGATTATGCATCCACCTATGCGGGAATCGCAAATTACTGGAAAAACAGAGGCGGAATGATCGTTGCACTAAAGGAACACAAAACAGTTGATTCAAAAAGAAAAGTTGAACAGAAATTCAACGAATGGGCAAACAAACCGGAAAGAAAAGCCAAATATGGTGATGTGGTTGAAATTCTGAACAATTATTATTCAAAAACAAACGAGCGTTCAAGACAACAGAATTATCTGCTTACTTTACTGCGTTCTTCAGCTTTTGCGGTTACACCCTACAGACTCGGCGGAGCGCTTCAGCAGTATGCTTCAGAAAATGAAGCAAAAAGAGCCGAAATGAGACCAGGCATTGAGGAAATGATCAATTCGACTTTTGGCGATATCTATATGCCGCTTGAAGAAGAAATTTATGCAAAACAGCTCAATCTGTATTATACCAAAGGAAAAGCGGGCGGTCTGGCGCCTTATGTTCAGGAAATCGGTGACAAAAACAAGGGCGATTTCTCAAAATTCATTGGTGATGCATTTAAAAACAGCATTTTCACCAGCAAAGACAAACTGATGAACTATCTCGATCATCCGGATGCTTCATTGCTTGAAAATGACGAACTGCTGAAACTTTCAGGCGATCTTTTGGGCAGATACCGTTCAGAAACACCAGAAGAAAAAGCGATGAATGATTCGTACGGCAAAGCTTTCCGTCTGCTGGTGGAAGGTTTGAGAGAATCGGGTTTGTCGACCATCGAATATCCTGATGCAAACAGCACGCTTCGTCTGACCTACGGAACCATTATGGATCTTCCGCTTGGAGAAGGAAAGGTGAATGATGCAAAACACAATTTTTACACTACACTGAAAGGAACGATTGCAAAACACAAACCGGGCGATGATGAATTTGAAAATCCTCAGAAACTGATCGATCTGTACAACAAAAAAGATTATGGTCAGTATGCCGACAAAAACGGCGAACTTTGGGTGAATTTCCTTTCCAATCTTGACATTACAGGCGGCAACTCGGGTTCACCGGTGATGAACGGAAACGGAGAGCTGATCGGTATTGCATTTGACGGAAACATCGAAGCAATGGCTGGCGATGTGATCTTTGATCCGAAGCTTCAGCGAACCATCTCTGTCGATATCCGTTATGTACTGTTTATCGTTGATAAATATGCGGGTGCAAAAAATATCATCGACGAGCTGACCATCGTAAAATAAGCTGAAATCAATATTTCAAAATACAGAAACCGCTTCGAGAGAGGCGGTTTTTTTGTTAATGATTTTATAGCGAATTGGTTATATTTGTTGAAATTAGAGCATTAAAATTCCCAAAACCCCAAAAACCAAACCCCATGAAACACATCTTTTTCAACTTCCTTTTTCTGATTTCTGTACTTTCAGCATGTTCAAATGCCCAACCCAATGATCCGATTCCGGAACATGATACTTTTAAAATTCAGTCTCAGCAATTGGGTGAGGAACGGACAATCAATGTCTGGGTGCCGGCGGATTACAAAACAAAAACAGATTCACTGCCGGTGATGTATATGGCAGACGGCGGTATCAATGAGGATTTCCCGCATATTGCAAATACGCTCGACAAGCTGATCAAAGAAAATAAAATCAAACCGATCATCCTGGTCGGAATTGAAAATACCGAAAGAAGAAGAGATCTGACCGGTTTTACCGAAGTTGAAAAAGACAAAGAAATTGCGCCGGTTGTGGGCGGTTCCGATCAATTCAGAGCATTTATCAAAGATGAACTTTTCCCGGAAATCAACAGCCGATACAGAACAACCGTCGAAAAAAGCATTATTGGAGAATCTGCTTCCGGACTTTTTGTAGTGGAGACCTTCTTTCTGACACCCGAAATGTTTGACCATTACATAGCTTTTGATCCTTCGCTGTGGTGGAACAATCATTATCTGGTGAGAACCGCAAAAGAACATTTGGCCAAATTTCCGAAAGAAGAAAAACGGCTTTGGTTTGCCGGTTCAAAAACAAAAGACATTTCACCATTCACCAAAGAATTGGCGGAAATCTTCAAATCGGAAAACCGTCCCAATCTGAAATGGAAATATTCCGATGAACCCAAAGAAAAACACAACACGATTTTTCGGGCAACAAAAGAAAAGGCAATCATCTGGACTTTGAATAAAACTGAATAGAACATGATGACCGGCGGTACCCTGTCATTTGTGCGAAGGAACTTTATTTTGAAATGCAGAAGAATGCAATCAAAAGATTAAACTGACATAGCAACCCGATTACAAACCGTCAAAAATCAATACATTTGTTTCAACTTAATTTTCTCTATTATGCCTTACGGATATGAACCCAATCAACCGACACGAAGCGTTTCCTGGAAAGAATGACTGGATGCAAAGCCGGACAGTGTTCAATATTATGGTACTAAAATCGACAGGATCATTCGTCCCCATTGGCATCTGGGTTTCAATAAAGGACAGAATGACTACAATTTCAGTCATCTGAAACTGTCCGGTGTTTCTGTTATCGAAGCTTTTGCCGAAGGGCTTTGCCTGAGCAATTCTGTTTTTGAAAATGTGTATTTTGACGACGGAGATTTCAGTCGGGCAGATTTTACCGATTGTGTTTTTATTGATACAAAATTCAACAAGACCATTCTGACCAGTGCCAATTTTGAAGGTGCAACTTTTTTAAACTGCAATCTGAACCGGGTAAATCTTTCGGGAACCAATTTTTGTGTAAAAGAAATCAGGGACACGGTGATTTACGGGATATCCTCCTGGGATCTGAAGGTGTCCGAGAATTCGGTTCAGTCCAATCTGGTCATTGAAAAAACCTATGATTTGTATTCAGAGATAATTGCGCAGGGCAGAATCCCTCAAACAGTGGACAATATTGAGCTGGCACAGTTCATCTACTACCTGTCCAATCACAAAAAGATGAGGGATACCATCAATATACTGAACAAAAGGGGCGTGCTGCTGCTGGGAAAATTCAAAGAAGGCGGTCTAAACAGAATGTACAAACTGAAGGAATGGTTCAATCAAAATAATTACCTGTCCATGATATTTGATTTCGACAGACCCTCAAGTCTTGATTATACCGAAACCATCGTGACCCTGAGCGGACTGTCCAAAATTGTGGTGGCTGATTTGTCCGGCGATTCAGTGCCGCATGAACTGCATGTGATTCTTTCCAATTTCTCAAAACCGGTTATTGTTTATCACGACAAAGCGCCCTACAGCATGCTAAAGGATCTGAAACGAAAAAACAGATATTTTCATGAAATCATGTATGACGGTTCTGAAGAGAATCTGTTTGAACTGCTCCCCGAAAAAATCGCAGAGGCTGAAGCTGACTTTATTGAAATTGTTAAGGATCTTGCCGATGAATACAACAAACGGAAATAATGTTCCGGCCATCGTTTGACTGTTGGATTCATCGATTGTAGGTTTTTTATAAATTGCAGTCCGGTGGCTTGCCAATAATCATTTTGAGAATTTTGTTTACATTTGACTCTGACCGCTGACCGGTCCGGTTGTTTTGTTAAACTGTTTCAGATATGAGAAAAAATCTTTCACAAATATTGATTCCTGTTTTTGTTTTTATGCTGTTTGGCTGCGATTCAAAACCGGAAAAGGATATTGAAATTGCGAGTTCAGAAATCGAATCCGAAAGATATTTTCTGGAAGAAATTCAAACCCAAAAGTTTGATACGCTGCTTGTCGACCAGCAGATCCGGCTGCAGATCAGCAAAACCGATCTCGATACTTATGTAAGCCGTAAATATGATGCTGACGATAAATTGCAAACCGACAATTACAGAGATGCTGAAATTTCACTGATCATCAGCCGTGATTCCAAAATCCTGCTGGATACCGTTTTTGAAAAAAGACAGTTTTTAAAATATGCTGACAAAAATTTTATCGACAGTTCAGTTTTTTATAATTATTGGTTTAAAGAATTGGATGATGACCGGCTTAAATTTTTTGGAACAATCAGCATACCCGAAACCGATATTGGATTTGGATTTGAACATGACTTTGATTTGAAAACCAATCAGTTGGACTTTGAACTGTTGACAGATGATGAAGAATAAAAATGATGACAAAATTCTTTGAAAAAATCACCGAACTGATCGGCTGGCTTCAGATTGCGGCTTCACCTTTTTTGGTCGGACTGATCATTGGCGCGATAGTTTATCTTTCAAATCAGACAGGCGGAAATCTGATGATTGGAATCGGTATTGCATTGATCGGTTTGGTCATCGGGATACTTTTGGCGAACAGAGTTTATAAATCAAAAAAAGGAACCGTATGGTTTTTGTCCAGAACCATTGCAACGCCCGAACTTGACCGTAAGGAAGACGATGAAAAAAATCAGAACATTGATTGAAAACCTAAGTCCCAGAATAAAATAAAATTTCATGAAAAAGATTTTTTTCAATATTCTCAAAATCGGTTTGGGATTTTATATACTGATCTGCTTTTTGCTGTTTATTATTCAGGAAAAACTGATATTTTATCCTCAGAAATTCAGTCCTGATAAGCATTATATGTTTGAACAGAAATTTGAGGAATTCAATATAAAAACTTCAGAAGACAAAATTTTAAATGCAGTCCTTTTTAAAGCTGACAGCTCAAAAGGAGTTATATTTTATTTGCACGGCAATGCCGGATCAATCGAAAATTGGAGCAGGGTCGCCAAAACCTATACCGATTTGAATTATGATGTTTTAATGCCCGATTATCCGGGATACGGAAAAAGCGAAGGAAAAATTAAAAATCAGAAACAGTTTTTTGATGCGGTTCAATCGGCTTACGACCGTTTGAAGGAAATCCGGCAGGAAGATAAAATAATCGTTTTGGGTTATTCGATAGGGACGGGGCCGGCTGCAAAAATCGCGGCTGAAAATCATCCGAAACTGTTGATTCTCCAAGCGCCTTATTACAGTCTGACCGATATGATGCAGCATACTTATCCGGTCATTCCGACTTTTATTTTGAAATATAAATTTGAAACAAATCTTTATCTGAAAGAATGTAAAATGCCTGTGGTAATTTTTCACGGAGATCAGGATGAAGTGATTTATTACGGCTCTTCGCTGAAACTCCAAAAGGAATTCAAACCCGGCGACAGACTGATTACGCTCAAAGGACAGCCGCACAATGGAATAACCGAAAATCAGGACTATAAAATTGAAATTCAGAAAATTCTGAATCAATAAAAAAAGCTTTTGTTTAAATTTACAGGTCTAACAGCTTTGATAAAATAAACCATGCAGAATCAGTCCGTTATATTTGACAGTTCAAAAAACAAATCGGGGGTTTCGATTTTTGACAAAATCAAATTGTCTGCTGTTTTGCTTTTGGCTGCAATTGTAGTGTTGCTGTATCTGTATTTTTCGGGACTCACAGCCGAAGAAGGATTGTTTGGTTATCTGTCAATCGGAGTGCTGATTTTTTATCTGATTGTGTTTTTGGCTGCAGGATTTATTGACAGACAGGCATATAAAATCATTTTTGACGGCAATACCATTTCTTTTTATTACAAATCGCTTTTTAAAGAAAGACAAAAAACCTGGCCATTGAATTCAACCGGAATCGAGCTGTTTGAACTGAAAAACCACAAAGCTCAATTTGAAGGATTTCAGATTAATTTTAAAAACAAAGCTGAAGGCTCGAAAATCAAACTTTATGGCGAAAGATGGACCTATTCTGATTTTGAAAATATCTATACCGAATTCAAAAAAAGGAAAATCGAAAGGACGCCCGAGCAGGAAGCGGAGGTTTTCAGAAGTCTGCAGGTCATCAGCAATACGGCTGACAAAGAATGAGTTGACAGACCGAAAAAAATAATTATTTTTAATATAGATCAATTCGACAAAACGATCAATCATCTAATTTTGAATAAAATTTTACAGCCATGACAAAGAAAGAATATTCAAACGGAGAGATCACAATTTTGTGGCAGCCAGAGAAATGTATGCATTCCGGGATTTGTGTAAAAATGCTGCCCAAGGTTTACAATCCGAAGGAAAGTCCCTGGATCAAGCCCGAAAATGCAACCACAGAAGAGCTGATCAATCAGGTTTCAAAATGTCCGTCTGGTGCGTTGAGCATTAAAAAGTAAACTTTAAAAAATCCGGATTCTCAGGCTCGGACAGATAAAAAAATCGATTTGTCCGTCAAAAGAAACTTTTGAGCTGTTTTTATCTGATTAATTGGTCTAATTTAGCAAATCACAAAAATTTGAAAAAATGTACAGTTTTATAAAAGAAACACACAACATCATCGGGATGGCGGTTCTGCTCATCCTGCTCGGCGTTTTGATCATTTCGATTTTCAAACTGCTTCAGAAAAAACCATTTGACAAAACTTCAAAAACCGCAGCCCGTCTCGGTCTGATTGCAATTCATCTTCAGATACTTTTTGGACTGATTCTTTATTTTGTTTCGCCCTACGGTTTCAGCAATTTTTCGGGTGAGGCGATGAAGGAAACCATTCCGAGATTCTATCTGGTCGAGCATCCGGTTGGTATGATACTGGCGGCGGTGCTGATCACCATCGGTTTCAGCAGGGCGAAAAAACCAAACTTTTCCGATGCCAAAAAATTCAAACAAATCATAATCTTTTACGGAATCGGATTTATCATCGTCAGCAAATTTATTCCCTGGTTTGTATGGAAATAACAGCTGGTCAGGATTGAAAAATTGAATGGATGAAAAATTTTATTTTATTCGTACTGCTGTTGACCGGCGGACTGAATCTGCAGGCACAAAATGACAATGATTCAATTGTGGAGATCAGCAGCCGTCTGTCTGAATTGTTAATCGGCAGGGGAGAAATCAGCGATTTTCAGCATTCTATAAAAGTTAAAGAATTATTTCCTGAGCAGGAGCTTTCCAAAATCAAAGACAGTCCTGCTGAATTTATTTATTATTTGCTCTATGGAGCCGAATTGATGCTGCCCGAAGTATGGTCAGAATTGCTGACTCAGGTTGACCATCTGAATCTCACAAGAGATGCAGTCTATTTTGGAACCCAATATGTTCAAAACGCAAAAGACAGTTATACGCTGGTCAGTGTTCTGAAACAATCGTCAGAATATTTCACTTTTGGTTCTGTGTTTTTGAAATGGGACGAAAAGTTTATTTGGCACGGCTTTTCAAAAAGATAAAAAAATATGGCAGTATTGAGGATTTGAATGAAAACTTTTCTGAAATTATCGAAGAAGAATATTTGGAGGAAATGAAGGAAATTGAAAATTTGGAAGAGAGAGAGCCGAATGTTGAATGACTTTGAATTTCAATTTATATTTAAGATTTCGAGAAAAATAATTCTGTTCGCAGCTTTTCCAACTATTTATTTTGCGCAACACTGTTTTTTTCGTTTTAAACGCTTACCGTTTAATATTGGGTTGTAACTGTGTGAGATAAGGTTTTGGATTTAAATCTTTTAGAATTTTGATATTAGCACAACATGCGTATATTTGTGTGTTA